>JAKQXK010000006.1 GCA_029561505.1 Spirochaetota bacterium
CACCCAAAAGCCTTTACGTCTGCGCTTTCGGCCCGATCAGGGACATCGATGGCCGACCACCTGACGTTCTTGCCCGAAAAATCACCGCCGCGCAGCCTCGCCGCGCAGATCTTCTTCGAGATTCTTTATGGCATACTCTATTTCATTCTTTATATACCCGGCCTGCTCATTCGGCCCGGTGATATCACCGAAGGTGACAAGCGCGCGGTCGTGCTGATATCAGGTTTTTTCGGCTCACCGCTGACCTGGCTCAAATGCCGTGCCGCGCTCGCTGCTCAAGGTCACCCGGTGTACGTTGTTCGCATGGGGTTTCAGATTGGCAATCTGCGCAAGTACAGCGAAAAGCTTCAGGTGTTTCTCGAAGAGCATAACCTGAGCGACGTCTACCTCGTCTGCCATTCAATGGCAGGCCTCGTTGCAGCACACATGGGCTATCGCGGGCGCGACCGCACGCGCAAGATCTTCACCCTGGGCACCCCGTTTCGCGGCCACCCGGTAACCTTTCTGTTTCCGTTCACTTACGCAACACTGCAGATGAACCCGCTTTCGCCTTTCATGCGTGAAACCAAGGCCAAATACCGCACGCTCTCAAGCATTCAGGCGGTGTTCGCGCGTTTCGACGAAATACTCTTCTTCAAACACCTGAATATCCCGGGCCGCTTTGACGACGTCAAACTCGCGCAGGTCGGCCACGCAAACCTCTTCATGGGCCCCGCGGGCATAGAATGTATTACCGAGCTCATTGCCGCTGAAGAAGCCAAAGACCCAAAACCCGTGCCCGTCAAAGACGCTAACGGCAAAGTGGTTTCAGCCGCTGCGAAGCCAGCCGCAAAAGTTGCGGCCCGCAGAACCACTGCCAAACCGAAAAAGACCAAGAAGCCAGCCAAAGCCAAGCCAACGCGAAAGCGGCGCTAATTAAGCTGAGCTAAAAATTTCTGCAGCGTCTGCCAATAGAGCGCATGCTCGGCCGCCAGAATGCGGCGGCTGAGTGCCCCCACCGTATCACCCGCCTTCACTTCTACAGCCCCCTGCGCCAGAATTTTGCCCGTGTCAACGCCCGCATCGACCAGATGAATCGTGCACCCCGTCAGCTTCACGCCATAATCCAACGCCTGCTGCTGCGCGTTCATGCCGGGAAAAGCCGGCAAAATCGAAGGGTGCACATTGAGAATTCTGCCCGCATAAGCCTTCAGCATCGGCCCTGATAAAATGCGCAGATAACCGGCGCACACCACCACCTCAACCGCCGCCGCCTGTAACCGTGCCGCGAGCCGAGCGTCAAACGCCTCGCGCGCCTCGCCCTTCTGCCGCGCCAAAACCTCAGCTTTAACCCCGAAACCCCACGCCACCTCGATACCCTTCGCCTCGCGGTCGCTGACGACCAGAACGCACTCAGCCTTAAGCTTACCCTCGCGTATCTTCTGCAGCAACGCCTGCATGTTGCTGCCACGGCCCGAAATCAAAATCGCGATGCGGCGCAGCGGCCTCTTCACCCGCGCAGAATCAGAACTGAAAAAATCTTTCAGGCTGCGCATCGAATCAGACAACCACCAACCGGTCGCCCTCGAGCTTTTGCGCCATTGCCGTGAACTCAGCGCTCACGCGCACCGGCTTATTCGTTTTCAGATTCACCGCCACCTGCGTCGACGTGCCGCGTGCCAAAAGCTGCCCGTTCGCCTTATTAAAAATACCATATTCAGCCTCGAGAAAAATCTTGCGAATCGCCGTGTAACGAATGCCAATCATCAGCGTCTCGTGCAGCCGCCCCTGCCCCTTAAACTCAATATTCGTGTTCGCAAGCACCGTCGAAAATCCCTCGAAAATCTCTGCGTTCTCAGCAGGTACACCCGCGAGCTCGGCGAGCCTGAAGTAATACGCGATACGTCCCTCTTCAAAATAATTCAAATATACGCTGTTGTTCACATGGTTATAAGCATCGAGATCGCGCCAGCGCACGACCGTCTCAACCACCACCGAAAAGTCTTTCCAGGGTTCGCTCATCGGCGCTTCTTTACCTCTTCAGCAAAATACGCCAGCGTGCGCGTCAAACCCTCTTCAAGCTCAACCTTGGGTTTCCAACCCAAGAGCTTTTCAGCGCGCTCAATCACCGGGCGCCGCATCTTCGGGTCGTCAGATGGCAACGGGTGGTTCTCTGTCTCAAGCTTCTTGCCCGAAACCTTTTCGAGCACCGTCACGAGCTCGCGTATCGAAAACTCATGAGGATTTCCCAAATTCACGGGGCCGTCATAGTTAGCACGTTCAAGCTCCGCCAACGCCAAAATACCCGCTACCAGATCAGAAACATAACAAAACGAACGCGTCTGCGCGCCGTTGCCATAGATTGGCACCTTGCGCCCCTCTACCGCGGCCACGCAAAAATTCGAAATCACCCGACCATCATCGGGATGCATGAACTCACCATAAGTATTAAAAATACGAAACAGCCGCGCGTCGACATTCTTGAAACGCGCATAGTCCGCGCACAGCGTCTCTGCCGCACGCTTGCCCTCGTCATAGCAGCTGCGCACGCCCACCGTATTCACATTGCCCCAATAGCTCTCGCGCTGCGGGTGCTCCAACGGATCGCCATAGATCTCTGAGGTCGATGCATGCAATAAACGCGCACCCTGGCTCTCGGCAATCTTCAACATGTTGCTGATGCCCATTAGCGATGTCTCCCACGTATACACCGGGTC
Source organism: Spirochaetota bacterium (assembly GCA_029561505.1). Lineage (GTDB taxonomy): Bacteria > Spirochaetota > Leptospiria > Turneriellales > Turneriellaceae > Turneriella. The sequence continues at coordinate 2,697 of JAKQXK010000006.1, forward strand.
TTTCTGGTAGTGCGGTGGCGACGCAGGGCACGCCATGTTAAAAATTACCTGCACCCGCCCGAATTTCAAAGCCGCTGCATCAGCGACCGTCGCATGCCGCACATCGACCGCCGCAAAGTCAATCTGCGCCCGAACCTCTTCAAGATTCGATTCGCGCCCCGTATGCAGGTTGTCCCACACCGTCACTTTGTAACCCCGGCGCAATAGCTCGCGCACCAGATGTGCTCCGATAAACCCCGCACCGCCCGTCACGAGCGCGTGCTTTCCCTGACCTGTCATCGTGCAAACTCACCAGACGAGACACCGCAACAATCATTCTAGCCGGTCAGCTGCCTCCAGGGCAGTTCGCAGGCGGTCAGACTCCCATTCAAACGCCAAAAAGTGAGGCTCTCTTCTAAAATCCCGGCCGCGGAATCCCAAACCACAGGCGCCATGCTATAGTTAGCACAAAACCGCTGAACATGACGCCGCCGCTGGGGTTTCAGCCAAAGTTTTATCAGCAAATACACCAACGACGACACACTGACACGCAGCGAAGCCGCCGCAAAATGTAGCGAATCATACTCTCCCGGCCGAAAACGCGTACACACAATCTCAAACGCCTCACCCGCGCGATTATACCGACGCGTCACACCCCGCCGCACACGCCCACGCATCACCATCCGCAAAAATCGCTCATTATACCCCAAGATCTCCCGCTTCCGCCCCCGCCAATAATCCGCCACTGAAGCCGGCAAACTCACACTCGTCATCAATCCCTTGCTACCCATCTACTTACTAAATACCAGAAATATGTGGATTTTTCTCACACACGACCCCGTTCCCGCAAAAAAAACTCCGACCCGCATTCGACGCACATTTGCTCGACAACCTACATCCCCATCACCCACTTAACCCATGAGCGCAGCTACCGACCGCCTCTTCTCCATGTACCAAAAAATGCTGCTCATTCGCCGTTTCGAAGAAGCAGCGGCAAAAGCATACGCCACCGGCAAGATCCGCGGCTTCTGCCACCTGTACATCGGCGAAGAACCCGTCGCCGTCGGCGCCATCGAAAATCTCGAACCGCAAGACTACGTCATCGCCACCTATCGTGAACACGGCCACGCCCTCGCGCGCGGTATCACACCCCGCGAAGTTATGGCAGAACTCTTCGGCAAAGCCACCGGCTGCAGCAAAGGCCTCGGCGGCTCTATGCACCTCTTCTCGCGCGCGCTCAACTTCACCGGCGGCCACGGCATTGTCGGCGGCCATGTCGCCGTCGCCACCGGCCACGCCTTCGCCGCTAAATACCGCGGCGACCGCGCCGTCACACTCTGCTTCATTGGCGAAGGCGGCACCAACATCGGCGGCTTCTATGAAGGCCTCACCTATGCCTCGCTCTGGAACCTGCCCGCAGTCTTCATCATCGAAAATAACCTCTACGCTATGGGAACTCCCCTCTACCGAGCGCAACCAACCCACGACCTCACGCGCAAAGCCGACGCCTTCAATATGCCCTCACACCGCATCGACGCCTTCAACGTCGAAACCGTCTACGACACCGTGCGCGAAGCCGTCGTGCGCGCACGCTCAGGCCAGGGCCCCACACTCATCGAAATGATCACCTACCGCTTTCGCGGCCACAGCATGTCTGACCCCGCAAAATACCGACCGCCCGGCGAACTCGAAGAAATGAAAGAAAAAGACCCAC
>JAKQXK010000012.1 GCA_029561505.1 Spirochaetota bacterium
GTAAGATCGTGCTCGCATTTTCCCCCTCCGGGTGCCTCCTCTTTCTCCGTGGTCTCTGTTGAAGCCCGCTTACGCGACATGCCACATGAGTTTCTTTGTCTTTAACTGGGCGACGGCCGTTGGTCAGAGGTTGCGCGAACATGCGAGAGATGACAAAATCGCCCACAAAGGCCAAACGGTCTATCTCTAGCCTGACTGCCCATGAGCGCTGATAGCTTTGCTCTGAAGATTCAGTTTGCGCAGATGCACCATGAACGCGGGCTTTCGGCCGTACGCCTGAATTTGTCATTTCTCTTGACTCACAATCTTAAAATATATGCTGCTTCTATGAAAAAAATATTCTTGATATTGCCCGGTTTTTTCTTGCTCGCCTGCACGAGCAAAGTTTCTTTAAACCTGCAGTTCAATGGCGAAGAAGTGTTTAGCTGTTCTGAAGCAGCGATCAGCAAGCTTTCCCCTGAAAATGGTGGTTTTCGGTTTATATGCCCCGACAACACTTCGCTCTATGTGGTCTATGACACCAGCGTCGCCAAAGACGGCACTATTGTTTCTGTAGATCTGCAAGGCACTAAAACACAGAGCTATTTGCCGGCGGTATTTAGCAGCAAACGGGGTCAAGAAAACTGTGCATCGGCCAAAGCTTTGAACCGCCAAAGCGGCGAACAACCTTTGGCCAAGACATTTTCAGGCAGCCCAAAACCCGGCAGTTATGAACTCGCGATGGCTAAGCCATGTGGCAATTTGACAATCACCATCGGCCCGTCTAAGTGACAGCCGCGCAGGCGGGCATAAGCTCGACTCACGGTATTTATTGAGCGCCTTGCTGGCGATCACTTTTGTCGGGCGGTGGCAGAATCTCGAGTTTTTCACCCTGCAGTTGAAAAAGGGCGGCGTTGCCCGGCAACTGCCGGGACCATTGGGTAATCGCGGTCAAAACAACTTCGGCGAACGGATTTTTTGCAACCTCAGTGACGAACCGCCTGTATGGTAGCTTCGTCTTACCGACATACATCGGCTGGCGGTTGTCGTTATACGTGGCAAATATCTCGATCTTTTCTGCGTGAATTTTACCGTCGCGCAGGGCGAAGTGCATTTTAGGTATGTATCCGTATAACTTTGCTTTGCCGTTGCGGCGCGTGACCGTGCCCATCAGGTAATTGCCGAGCGAATAGAATATCGGTTTGCCCCGGTAATATTCAATGCCCTGAGGCACGTGCGCCTGATGCGCCAAAACGACATCGGCGCCTGCGTCGATGAGAGAACGTAACTCGGCGATGACTTTTTCGCCCGGAAAGTGAGTATATTCCCGGCCCCAACGCACTGAGACCAGAATAAAATCTACCGCACCGCTTCGGCGGTGAGCCCCGCACCGCCCCAAATGAGCATTTTGGTTGGCGGTAATTTCTGACGGTGCGCTGCCAGCAGATCGAGCGTATCTTTGAGCCCCGGTTTACCGGCATCCATAACGTGGTTGTGACCAACGTTGATGATGTTGAAGCCCGACGCAACCAGGCCGTCGAGCGTGGCGGGTGCCGAGGTGAACGTAATCTTGTTCGGCGATGTCGGCATTCGCGTGGTAATGGCGCTTGCAAGGCTCACAAAGGCCAAATCGGCTGAGCGTGAAATAAACCGCGTCGGTTTGAACATGCGCTCAGCCAACATCTTGAATTCGCTGGCGTGTTCGGTATTCTGCGGATGCGCAACGTCGCCGGCCGCAACGAGCGTAAACCTGACCTCGCTCTGCGCAGAACTCTGCGGTTTGAAACATGCACCGGCAGAAAGCAGCAGCGTCGCAGACCAGCGAAGAGCTTGCCTTCGAATGAGAGAATATTTAGGCTGCACAATGCCGATGCGACCTATAATCTAGCGCTTGTAAAGACTGTTTTGACTAAAAATGGCCGCTTTTAGGGTTGATTTGGCTTGCCAGCAGGATTTAGTTCTGTATTATGGCAATTAACTAAATATGAAAATTATCCGAAATAACTTTTCACGGGCATTGTCGCTCGGTCTTGCTATGAAACGCCATAGCCTGCTATGGATTTCCATAGCTGCTTTGGCCAGCGGCGGTTGCTCAAAAAAGCAAGAAATCCTCATTTCTGGGTCGGAAACGATGAAAGACGCGATTCAGCTGCTCGCGACGGGTTTCAACAAGAAACAGAACAAGCTCGAGGCCAAAGTCGGCGGCGGCGGTTCGAAGGCGGGCATTGAAGATCTGACGCTCGGCCGCATCGACATCGCGATGACGTCGAACGAGATCAAAGAGACGCACCTCGAGGCGCTCGCCGACATCAGTAAATACGAAAAAGTCGAAATCGGCTACGACGGTCTGGCGATTGTCGTAAACAACCAGAACCCGCTGAAGCAGATTCACCTCAGCCAATATGCGCAGATTCTTTCGGGCAAAATTACCAACTGGAAAGAGCTGGGTGGCCCCGACATGGCGATTTTACCTGTGCTGCGCAACCGCAACTCGGGCACCGAAGCGTATGTGCGCGAGCATGTGCTGCGCCGCAAAGATCTCGGCGAAGCAATTTATGGCGCCTTCAAGAACACCGAATACGTAAGCACTGCAACGGTGAAACGCGACAACCGCGAGATTTTAGATTTTGTCGCGAACAATGCCGGAGCGATAGCTTACATGGGCGTTGGCGTTGCAAAGTCTGAAGGCAAGGGCAAGGTGCGCATCGTCGAATATGCGCTCACTAAAGAAGGCCCTTTTATGTTACCGACAGTTGAAAATATTCAGAAGGGCCAATACAGGCTCGCGCGCGCACTGTCTCTCGTGTACGTACCCGATAACGCGCGCAAAGATGCGTTCGTTGCCTACGCGCTCAGCGAAGAAGGCCAGAAGCAGATTCTCGAATACGAATATATGCAGGCAGCGCCGAATACCGTCGTGGTCATAGAAAAACGCAACGCAGGAAAATAACATGTTGATGCCCGCTAACCCGCTGATGTCTCACCAGAACGCGCCGAGCGCGGTGCTGCTGATTCGTGGCGGGCGCATCGCGGCGTCGATGCTCGAAGGCAAACTCTCGAAACTGGGTTTAACAGTCCCCTACGCCACGATTCTGACGGCGTTGCTCGAACACGGTTCGAAATCGGCCACCGATCTTTGCATTCTCACGATGCGTGAGCGCGCGAACATGAGTGTGCTCCTGGGCAAGCTCAGAAAGATTGAATATGTGTCTGAAACGCCCAACCCGCTTGATGCGCGCAGCCAGTTAATATCGCTCACCGACAAAGGCCGCGAACTTGCCGTCGAGTGCCGTCAGGTCACCAATGAAGTTTCAGAAATTATCGACAACTTTTTGCAGTCACAAAGCGAAGACCCTGACAAGTTCAAGGGCGCGCTCAGCGAATTTCTCGGTAAGTTTCATTCGTTGTACGTATAAACAAGAAGCACCCGGCCTTTGAGGCTGCCGTTCGCGACCCGGTCGCGTAACGCCATCACGACGCGCGCCATATAATTAGTGTCGATGGTGATCTGCCAGAAATGACTGTATTCGCTCGCAATCGTATCGAGCTCACTGGTCGTACTGGCAAACCCGGCAAAAACATAATCATTCAGAAGCTCAAACCGTATTTCATGTTCAGGCGTGAGCAGGCGGATTGTACTCTCAATTGCAGCGGCGTTTTTGAGCACAGCCACTCCGCAGATTTTCTGGTTCTCGTGCGCAGCCTGCAAGAAACCCGCACACGTCGTGCCGGTCGCGCAGGCGATGAGGACATGATCAAAGCCTGAAGCCTCGCGCGCCCAGTCTTTGACTCCGGTTAAGCCATCTGCGCCGAGCCCCCCTTCGGGCACAAAGACGGCCTCGCGCCAGGGTGCACCGGGCACCAGAGTCGCGCGGTCAGCTATCGACACCGCCTCGCGCAGCTGGCGATACACCGCGCGGGATACAAACGAAAGATCCACCCCCTGATCGAGAGCAAAGCGAAGCTCGGCAGAATGCCTCGTGGCATCGCTGAGTTCGTCGCCGCGAATGATTGCATGCCCCCGAAGCTGCTCACGGTGGCAGAGCGCGGCGAATGCACGTAGGTGGTTTGAATGCGCGCCGGCCATGGTTATGAGGGTGCCCATAGACTGCCGTTTCGCGCTTTCAAGATAACCCCGCAGTTTATGGTATTTGTTACCGCCGAGGTGCGCCCCGGTTTCATTTGATTTTAAGAGCCAGAGGTCGAGGCCCCACCGGTTGGGCAGCTGCACGAGCATAGCGCCAGCGCGCGTTTGCGCAATGGGGTGAACCTCAAAAATGCCGGGGCCTTTGGCAGCTCAAACCAGCCGGTTTATGGCTTTTCGGCGTGTCTCGTCAGCCCAGCCCTGCCCTTGTATGCGCACCGCACTAAAGATACTCTTATTGACAGCAACCGTCGCGGCGTCTGCGCAGAAAGCGGCGCCCGAATCGGCCTACGAGAAGGCGCTTGCGTACTTTGAGCAAAAGAACTATGACGCGTGCATTACCGCGATTCGGCCCGCGATAAAAGATGCCGAAGGCAAACCCGAGCTGCGCGTTCTTGTCGCGCATTGCCATGCCGGCAAGAAGAACTTTGCCGATGCCGTTGCGCACCTGCGCATCGTTGCCGATGAAAACGAAGCCCGCACCGACGTGCGCGAAGATATTGTCGCGCTGCTGCTCGCGCAGGGCAAATACCGTGAGGCGCGCAAAGTCGGTTACCGCTACGCCGAGGCCATCAAAGAAGACGGCAAACCTGTTCCCGCTGCGCTCACGCTCAATGTCGCACGCGCCGAACTCGGCTATGGCAAACCTTCAGCGGCGCTCAGCCTTGCACGCGAGGCAAAACAGAGCGACAATGCAGAGATCAAATATGGTGGATTAATAACCGAAACGCGCGCGCTGATCGCGCTCGGCAACCTAGCTGAGGCAGATATCGCGCTGAGTTACGCAGAATCAATGCGTGAGGCAGATGTGCACGCCATGCTGCGCGCGAATATCGCCGAATTGCAATGGGCTCAGCAGAAGTTTCCCGAAGACAAGCGAGCCGACGTGGTTGCTGCCTACGAGAAGCTCGGTCGCTCAGAAAACCCCGAAATCAAAACTGCCGCCACACGCAACCTTGAGCGCGTCAAGGCAATGAAAGCGCCTTGAATCAGAAAACTGCCTTAATCCATTTCGGCTGCCGGCTGAACCAATTCGAAAGCGATGGCATCAAGGCCAACCTCGAAGACAACCAGCATACGCTGACGCACAACCTGCGCGAGGCAGATTTTGTCGTTGTGAACACCTGCACGGTCACCAACAAGGCCGATTACAAAAACCGTGCGGCGATCCGCCGCGCCCACAGGCTGAACCCTCTTGCGAAAATCGTGGTCACCGGTTGTTATGCGACGACCGATGCCGAAGAGCTGCGCTCGCTGCCCGGCGTCTACCGCGTTGTCTCAAACGACCAGAAGCACCGCATCGCCGAAGTCATCGCCGGCGGCGACGCAGACAGTTCAAACAACCGTTTCTTTTTTTCAGCGCGCCACGATTTTAAGAGCCGCGCGACGCTCAAGATTCAAGACGGCTGCAACAAAAGCTGCAGCTACTGTAAAATACCGCAGGCACGCGGCCGCGGCGTTTCGCGCGACACACAGAACACGCTTGATTCGGCGCGTGAACTCATCGATGCCGGCTTCGGCGAACTCGTGTTGACGGGTGTAAATATCGGATGGTACAACGATAACGGCACGGGTTTTCATGCGCTCGTCGAACAGATTCTGAATTTGCCCGGCGATTTTCAGCTGCGCGTGAGTTCTATCGAGCCCGGTGACGTCGACGGACGCTTCGCCGCCTTTTACCAGCACCCGAAAATGGCGAAGTTTCTGCATATTCCGCTGCAGTCGGGGTCAAAGTTCGTTCTGCGCACGATGCGACGGGGTTACACCCCCGACAACTTCATGCGGCGCATCGAGCAGGTGCGGGCGGTTAGCCCCGATGTGCATATTGGCACCGACGTGATTGTGGGCTTTCCCTCTGAGGGTGACACCGAATTTGCCGAGACACTCGCGTTCTGCCGCGAAGCCGACTTTGCGAATATTCATATTTTCCCGTTTTCAAAGCGGCGCAACACACCGATCGTCGACTGGCTGGTGCGGCGGCAAGGTAGTGCGCCCGCAACGCGACGCGAATATAAAGAAATTCATGGGACAGTTATTCGTGAACGCGCAGCAGAACTTTCGCGCTCAAAGAAAACTATGGCCGACGCCTACATCGCGCGCATGTATGGTAAAACTTTCTCGGCGATTGCCGAGCGCATCGAAGGCG
>JAKQXK010000021.1 GCA_029561505.1 Spirochaetota bacterium
GTGCCGCGCGTGATCGAAACCGACGGCTAACAAAGCGGGGGCCAGACCTGCAGCACGCCGAAGAATTTGCACTCTACCAGAATTACCTGATTTCTGACCAGCGCGAAAAGCTGGTGCACCCGGGCATTTATACCTCTCAGATACAGCGCGACGCGAGAGAGAATCTGAACATTCTCGACTTTGGCTGCGGTTATGGTTACGTCGCAATGCAGTTGGCGATTTCGGCGGTTCCCGGTATTCGCGTCTATGCGTGCGATACCGACGAAGAGTGCCTCGATGTGCTGTGGGGGCGCATCGCTCACCGCGTGGTAAAGAACCTGACCGCGTTTCATTTACCCAACTATTCGCAGATTTCGCTGCCGGGCTGGCTGCCCGCGATGGATTACGTCATCTGCTCATTCAGCATCGCAGCACTCGAGCACCCCGACATTGGGCTGCCACAGCTGGCGCGCCAGATGGCCGGTGGCACACAGTTCTTATTCGTCGAATGGGACCCTGAAAAAACCCACCCGTTCATCGATATTTATTTTCCGCCGGCGCGCAGAATCACCCCCGCCGATTTTAAGCAGCTGATTGAAATGAGCGGGCTGAAGCTGCAGCAAGAAGAGATTGGCAAGCAGCCCTATTACGTTTTGCGCGCCATGAAAGTCTAAAGCCGATTTGTTTGCTGAAGCAAACAAATCGGCTTTACGCGACAACACTGACCGATCGTTCGGTCACTCATGGTCAAGCCTAAGGATATTTTGAGTCAGCATGAGTTGTCGGCGTTGCTCGCGAAATCTGATTTTCGCGGGCTCGTTGAGCTTGTGACAAGTTGGGGGCTAATTGCCGCTTCGTTTGCCATCGTCGGCTTCTGGCCACACCTGCCCACTATTGTTTTTCCGGTAGTCGTGGCGCTGATCGTTCTCGGCAATCGCCACCTCGCGCTGGCGATTCTGGTGCACGATGCGTGCCACCACGCACTTTTCAAGACGCGCTGGCTGAATGAATTTGCCGGCAAATGGTTCGCCGCTGCGCCGGTGCTGCAAGATCTCGAAGGTTATCGCAAGTACCACCTGCAACACCACAAGTATACCGGACAAGATTATCAGGGTGAAAAAGGTGACCCCGACATTATTCTCACGCGCAACTACCCGATTTCGAAAAAAAGCCTCTGGCGTTGGCTGATGCGCGACCTGACAGGCCGTTCAGCCCCACGCCTGTATTTGGGATTATTAGCCATGAACCTGGGCCTCATGAAATTCGATCTGTCGGGCCGTGTCGTCATGCTGGCCCAGCCAGAGCGCACAGCATTCGACTGGGTAACGTTAGCAATCCGCAAGCTGGGGCCGTTTCTCTTCACGAACGCGCTCATGTTCACAGCGCTGTGGTTCGCCGGCAACGGCTGGTTATACCTGCTTTGGGTCGGCGCGGCACTGACAACCTTTCAGTTTTTTACACGCATCCGTTCGATCGCCGAACACGGCATGCTGCCCCGCGTTGCTGACATGCTGAAGAATACGCGCACGACCGAGGTCAGCTGGTGGCATCGCCTGACCTTCGCGCCGCACCACGTGAACTACCATCTCGAGCACCACTTTCTGATGGCGGTGCCGTCGTATCGCTTACCGAAAATGCACCGACTATTGAAAGAGCGCGGCGTTTTTGCAGATGCACCACTCGCGCATGGTTATGGTGAAATTCTGAGGCTGGCGACCACAAAATGACCGAAGGGCACCAACGCATATACAGGGTGGCGCAGCGTTTGTTCGCGCTGCGCGGCTATGCGGGGGTCAGCATTGCCGACATCGCCAAAGAGGCAAGAATGGCGAAGTCAACCGTGCTGCACCATTTTGCCAACAAACAGAAGCTCTACCAGGAAGTCGTGAATGAAAGCATAACGCTCTTTGCGGCCGCGCCTGCCGACCTTGCGCAAGCCAATCTCGCTGACAAACTCAAGCACCTGCTCGCAGCGATGCTCGCCGAACCGATGCACGCCAAACTGCTCAACCGTGTGTTTATGGATAACCCCCAGAGCGCAGCCCTCGCAGCCCGCCGTTACTGGCGGCCATTACTCGAGCGCCTCACCCCCGAGGGCGACGCAAGGCAACGCGCACTTGCGCTCTTCTGCGTGAACGCGATCATTCAGATCGCGTTTAGCATTGAGCTACAGCGGCATGTACTAAAGTCTGAAATTGACCTTGTTAAGACGTATTGTCTTGTAATCGACGATTTGGTTTTGAAGGTTTCCCGAAGGGAAACCTTCAAAACCTAAATGCAGTACCAAATGCCGCGCCGACGAGGCCGTTGACCATGTCGACCTGTGCTTCGACGCCGATCTCAACGAGAAAGAGGGATATCTCAAAGCCCAGCATCAGGCGGTGTGAAAGCAGTCTTGCGGCCTGTCGTTCTGAGATCACGATAGATCCGTTTCCAGAATAGCCGCCGACGACCATATCACCGGTGATATTCAAACCAGTTGTGTACTGGCCCACCTGCAGACCCAGCGAATAGCCGATAAACGGATGAAAGAACATGAGATCGTACCAGACGCGTGCCTCAGGCCCGACACCGAGATATTGCCAGTTGGTGGCGATACTTGAAGAAACGTTGGTCAGCGACACAGAACCAGATGTAACGCTCTGCCCGGTCTGCGTGACCGACAGTGCCCCGGTGGTGTAAGAGGCGAAACCGGCGATCGTGACGCCTGGCTTGAGAAATCCACCCTCTACCAAGTGATAGCCCATGCGCGCCCGGTATGTACCGAACTTAATTTCGGCCGAAGTGTTGCTGCCGAAGGCGCCCGAACTCAGCGCAATCGGCACATTCGGAAAAAATGAAAAACGCAGATCCCATTTGCGGGTGATGCCCATGCCGAAGTTAAATGAAATATTGGGCGCAGCGAGATAAGAGGGAACGCTGCTCTGTATCGAAGAATCAACTTCACTTTTCATCGCATTCACTTTGCCAAACGAAGCCCCCATGCCGATGCCAACATAGAGCGACGGAAACTTGCCCAGGTTATCGCGGGCAATCGGCGCAGACAGATGCGAAGAGAATGCCATCGCGTCGCCATAGTAGCGCGAGAACGACTGTGCAAACTGGCTGTACTTCGCGTCGAGCGCCTGCGCCTGCTCCAATTCGACGCCTGTCAGCCCCGAAAAATTGACGGTTGCATGCGCAGGCAAAACGGCTGCCAAGGCGACGATAAGAGCAAAACCGCGGATTAACCCCTGATACATGATTGGCATATATGACGACCCTACGCGCTTAATATCGACAGAATCTCGCGCCGACTCAACTATTCACCTCGTCGCTGTACTTTAAATTCAACACATTATGCACAAGATGCGTCGCGAAGAGTGCGATACCGCAGCCCGCGACCACGGCGGCGACCCGCGAAATCGCGGCGCCCCAGTGATCTGTCGAATCGGTCTGCATCAGCGTGATGATGAGCGCGACGACGGTAGAGCGCGCACCCGCCATCAGCTTAAAGCGGTGGCAGACGAACAGCGCGACGACGGCCCCGGCAATAATGTTCACCGGATTTTCGAGCGCGGCAAAAAGAAACAGCACACCGACCGCGCAACCGATGATATTGCCCTTGATACGTATCACCGAGAGCTCCACCGTGTTTTGCCGGGTACCGAGCCCAGCCGAGGTCTCGGGCGACATGACAAGCACCGCAGAAATGAGCGCCCAGATGTAGTCAACCTGACTCACCCACAGCGAGAGCACGAAACACAGCAACACTGCGGTGATCATTTTGGCGATGTAGATCGCGGTGTTGCGCTTCTGCGGGGTCATGCTGGTTTCACGAAAACCGGCGCGTGAAACCGGGTGAATAGAATAAATCTGCAATAGCTTGAAGATTGATTTGACACCGCGGGTCAGACTTACAGGCAAAAACCAGACAAACTTATCCGAAATAATTTCAGATCGGTTTATCATACGAGTATCGCCGGTAAAGCATGCAAGATTCGCTCTACGAAAAAATCGCCAACGAACTCGACTTTCGGGCACTGTTTGATATCTGCCCGATTGGCTTCGCGCTCAACCGGCTGTCAAACGGAGAATTTCTTCAGGGCAATCAGGCCCTGTTTGACATCGTCGGCTATTCGCAAGACGAGTTCATGCAGCTCTCGTACTGGGATATCACGCCGCAAAAATACGAGGCTCAAGAACAGGCAGCGCTCGAGCAGCTGACAGAAAAAGGCGCTTATGGCCCTTATTACAAAGAATACCTTCACAAGAGCGGCCAGCTTGTGCCGGTGATGCTGAAGG
>JAKQXK010000595.1 GCA_029561505.1 Spirochaetota bacterium
CGTGCACGGCGGGCTGATAGCCGAATGGATTCAGCTGAATGAGATTGATACCGTGCAGCGACAGCCGTTTTAAGAGCGCTGCAGACGTGCCGCTGCCGTATCCCTTGCCGCGCACATGAACATGCGCGAGCGCAGCTCCACGAATCTGTGTAGTCAATACCTCTTTCGACGCTTTGCGGCAGTTAACGAACGATGCGACACAAACGGATATGCAGAAGGCTGCAGCAAAAGTTGCGCTTGTATTCATACCGCTATCTGCGCCTGACAGTTAGTGCGAGCTGCGGCAAATTCTTACAAATTGTTCAGAATATTCTGCGCGAGCTCTTCACCCTTGTCTTCTTGCAAGAAGTGCCCCGCGTCGCTGATTCTGATATCGGCGACGACGTTCGAAAGCCCGGCGAAATACGAGCGCTGCGACCACGTGACCGGGTCACGGTCTGAAAACAGAATGAGTTTTTTGAGCGGCGAGCGCTGAAGCTTCTCGCGTGCAGTCTGCATATAGGGCAGGGTGGAGTGCTTTTCGGTCAGAGGCACCAGCCGCGGAAAAGCATCGACCCCGGCCTTATACGATTTATCGGGAAACGGCGCATTGTATGCGCCGACGATTTCGGGGGCGAGCCGCAACGGCGGCCACACACCGGCAGAAACAACCCGGCCGACCGGCAGGTCGGGGTGATAGACAGCAAACGTGCGCCATGCCATAAAGCCCGCAGCGCCGAGAATATTTTTTGGGTTCAGCCAATTGATTGCCGATGGGTCGGGCAGCCCCGTGTTCATGATCACCAGACCCGCAAACAGTGGCTCAAGCTCCAAGGCGAGGGGTAATCCTAATATACCACCCCAGTCTTGACAGACGAGAATAACGTTTTTCGCTTTGGTGTGCGCGAGAAATTGTTTCAGAATCGAAAAGTGCAACCCGAATGAATAGTCTTCTATCGCCGCCGGCTTGTCAGATTTACCGAAACCCGCAAGGTCGGGCGCGAGTACGCGGCCGCGCTTCGCAAGCAGCGGAATCATTTTGCGGTAGAGATAGCTCCACGTTGGTTCGCCGTGCAGGCAGAGAAATGTCACGTCTGCTTCGGCCGTGGGCCCCGCTTCGTCGACGTAGTGAATGCGCAGGCCCTGCGTCTCGAAATAGTTTGGCTTGAAATCATAACCGGGCAAAGCGCTGAAGCGCGAATCGGGTGTACGGAGTGCTTGCATATTCTTTCTAAAATCTGCTTTCACTTGTAACAAATGCGCTGCTCGTGTCACTAATTATACAGATTCGCGGTGCCCAAATACCGCATCGGGGAAAACCTTAACATGAAAACACAAATTGAGAACATACAAGAATATTATGGCAGCGTGTTGCAGTCGAAAAACGATCTCAAGACGGGCGCGTGCTGCACGGCAGAGAGCATGCCTGAATACCTGCGGCCGATTCTGAACGAGATTCATACCGAAATTCTTGACCGTTTTTATGGCTGCGGTTCGCCGATACCCTCTGCGCTCGAAGGCGCGACCGTGCTCGATCTCGGCTGTGGCACCGGGCGCGATGCATACATGCTCGCAAAGCTCGTCGGCCCCAATGGGCGTGTCATCGGTTTAGACATGACCGATGAGCAGCTCGATGTTGCGCGCCGTCACATCGATTACCACATGAAGAAATTTGGCTACGCATCGCCGAACGTCGATTTTCGCAAAGGGTTTATGGAAGACCTTGCAGCCGCGGGCATCGCCGATAACTCGATTGATCTCGTCGTTTCAAACTGTGTGATCAATCTTTCACCTAATAAAGAAAAAGTGTTCTCTGAGATTCTGCGCGTGCTGAAGCCCGGGGGCGAACTCTATTTCTCAGACGTGTTCTCTGATCGGCGCATTGCCGCAGAGTTGAAAAGCGACCCCGTACTGCTCGGTGAATGCCTGAGTGGAGCCCTTTACACAGAAGACTTTCGGCGCATGCTCGCAAAGCACGGTATCGCTGATTTTCGAGCATGCGCCGAAAGTCTTCTGAGTAAAGGGCTCCACTCAGGCATTCA
>JAKQXK010000596.1 GCA_029561505.1 Spirochaetota bacterium
AGGTCGGGGTTGCAGTTCGTGTCGACCATCGCAAAGATGGGGATTCCTAGTGTATTAGCTTCTTTCACCGCAATCGCTTCGCGATCTGGGTCGACGATGAACAGGGCATCGGGCAGCTCGTTCATGTCGCGAATACCCGCGAGGTCTTTGCGCAGACGCGCGATTTCGCGGTCGAGTTGCAGAATCTCTTTCTTGGTTTTAACGATTTCGTGTACCGTGTTGGTCGCGAACGCTTCTTCGAGCTTACGCAGGCGCTGAATTGAGAGTTTCACCGTACGAAAGTTCGTGAGCAGACCACCGAGCCAGCGGTTGTTGATGTAGTACTGTCCGCAGCGGGTTGCTGCCTTTTCGATATCGGCCTGTGCCTGCTTCTTGGTGCCGACAAACAGAACCTTGCCGCCTTTTGATGCGAGATCGCGCATCGCTTCGTACGCGTCTTTCGCGAGCACGATAGTCTTCTGCAGGTTGAGAATGTGAATGCCGTTGCGCGCAGTGAAGATATACTTCTTCATTTTCGGGTTCCAGCGGCGTGTCTGGTGCCCAAAGTGTACGCCTGCTTCGAGCAGGCTTTTCATTGAAATAGTTGCCATGGTTTCCTCTTTAATTCAGCTATAAATCGAACGCCTTGGCATTCGATTTATGGCAAATCCATTAATATCCCTGAGTTGTTGACTCGCCACTGGCAGGCACGGGAGATTTAGCCAGTAGGCCAGAGGCAAAGATTTAGACAGGGTGTCAGTATTTTTTGAACTTGAAATCCTCATTGGCGTCAAAATAGTATGCAAACAATAAAACCATTATTTCGCGCATTTCTGGTGCTTGCGGGCCTTGCATTTGTGAGCGCGTGCAGCACCGCCAATCGCGCGACCCGGGCCGACATGCCCGCTGCCGAGGCTAAAGTAATGGCTGGCGAAGGCGGCGGTGAATCACCCGCGGGTGGGCAGCTTGCGCAGGGCGCGCTCGCGGGCACGCTCATGATCTATAATGGCTCGTTTACGCTCGAGGCGAACGAGGTCGATGCGAAACTTTATAGTGGGCAGATTGTCGATAAGACGAAGAGCCTCGGCGGTTATCTTTCGCAGCGCTCGTCGCATGCGCTGACAGTGCGCGTGCCCGCAAAAGAGTTTAATGCCGCGAGCGATTATATCCGTTCGGTGGCGAAGGTCAAATACGAAAATGCGACGGCGCAAGATATCACGATGCAATACAGCGATCTCAAGATTCGCCTCGACGTGCAGCAGAAGATGCTGGCGCGTTATCAAGAACTGTTAAAAAAAGCTGATTCGGTCAAAGACGCGGTCGAGGTCGAACGCGAACTCGGTCGCATCACTGAACGCGTCGAGCAGCTGAAGGGCCAGATTCGCTACTATGATAATCAGGTGTCTTTTTCGACGATCAGTGTGAACTTTCAAGAACCTTATACTGCATTCACGAAAGAGACTAAGCCAGGTCCGCTGGGTTGGGTGTTTTACGGTGCGTACGTGGCGATCAAGTGGTTGTTTGTTTGGGATTAAATTCTGATCACCTGAGGTGATCAGAATTTAATCTGTAGCTGAGCAAAGCTGACCGATACAAAGGCGGATATCCTTCAATACTGAGGCCATCTGCTGTGATGAAGTCAGCCAGGCTCTTCTGCGGCGAGAACTCGCTGCGGCGTTGTTCGGCGACCGTCATGCGGGCGGTGTGCTGAACCGTGACGTTTTGAAATCCGGCTGACGTTAATTGCCGGCTGAGAGCGCGCGGCGTCGGTATCGCGTACACGCCACCGATGCCCGCATATTTGCCAGCGGGAAATATTTCGAAATCGGCGTCTGCGTCGACAACGACCGATTCGCAGACCAAGAGACCGCCGGGCTTAAGCGCCTTGCGGCAGGTGTGCAGCAGATCGAGCAGATTTGCTTCGTGATAATTGATGCCCATCAGAAAGAGCACGTCGAAAACTTCAGGCATGTCGACCAGTGCCTGCCACCCAAGTGGCAAGAAGCTGACTGGTAGCGCCGGGGCATGCGCAGCAAGTAATTGGTACTGCAGCCAGTACTTCAGCGTCGGGTCAAACCCAATCACGCCGTGTGCACCGGCGGCCTGCAACTGAAAGAGATAATAGCCGTTGTTGCAGCCTACGTCGGCGATGACCTTGCCTTTGAGGTCGGGCAGGTCGGGCGCGATGCGGTTCCATTTGGCGTCTGATCGCCATTCGGCGTCGAGGTATAGATCGAACAGTTGAAACGGGCCCTTGCGCCATGGTATCAGCTCGCGCGCGAGTGTTTCTGCGAGCTGCGCCGAATGGGTAGATTGGTGAGACCCCTGAAAATGCACAACGCCATCGGTGATGGTTATACCACGGGGCTCAGTTTCAAGTGCCGGGATTCGACTGCTGAGTCCCGTGAATTGCGGTTCGCCGAGGCGCGCTGCGGCTGCGTTAACCTGCTGCTGCAACCGCAGGCGCGACGCATCTGCGAGGCCGGGTAGATCGGGCACGGTGCCGGCAGGCTGCATCGTCAGGGTTTTAGCGCAATGAACGAAGTGAAATTGTAATATTTGAAGAAAATGGAAACCGGGTTGAAACCTGCGGCGCCCAGCAGTTCAAGATTTTCGCTGACGCGAAAGGGTATCAACACATTTTCAAGCGCATCGCGTTTTTCGGCGATCTCAAGCTGGCTATAGCCGTTTCGCGCTTTCATTGTGTGGTAGAGGTCTGCATAGACGCGTGACATGTCGGCGGCATCTTCGAGGCATTTTTCTGAAACGATAAGGCAGCCTCCGGGGGTGAGCGCGCCAAAAATCTTGCGCAGCAGCGCTTGCCTTACTAACGGCTTGAGAAACTGAAACGTATAATTCGCCACAAAAACTGAAGCGGGCTGGTAGTCGATTTGCGTGATATCGGCAACCGCGAATTGTGCTTTGGTTGCCCCCGAATTCATTCGGGGGCAACTAAGGTTGGCCTTGATGATCATTTCGTCTGAACTGTCGATTCCCGAATAATAAAAACCGGTGCCCGCAAATTCTCTTTCGAGAAATGGTACCAGCGCCCCGGTCGAACAGCCGAGATCATAAATTTCTGTATCAGCCTGATAAAAGGTGCGCGCCAGCTCGGCACTCATGCGCAGAACTTCGTTATAGAAGGGTATTGAGCGCGATACCATGTCGTCGAAGACCTCGGCCACCTGCGCATTAAATTCAAACGGCTTTTTACCTGAGCCCGGCTGCTTAAAAATCTCGTCCTTCACTTTATTGAGCCCCGCGACAATATTTGCCGAAGAAACGAAATAGCAGTTGCGCCCGCGATGAGAGTGATGCCGAGGCCGATAAATATCAGCCCGCCCGTGAGCTTCGGGTAGTACTGTCCGTTATTGTGAGCAGCCTGCCAGCGGATAAAGTCGCCAATGAAGCCAGGTGCGGTAATGAGCAAAACCACCGTGGCGACAGTCATTGCGAGCAGAGTGGTTAGCGCCGCGAAGATGCGCCATTTGGCGACGGGCGTAGCGGGGGTTTGGGGGCGGTGTTCCATCTGACCCTGCTTAAGTGCGCCTCATTGTATCTTCATGACAACCATAGTCATGTCGTCGTGCTGTTCTGCCCCCGAGGCAAATTCATCGAGGTCGCGCACAAAGTTTTCTATAATTTCTTTCGGGTTAAGGTCTGCGTATTCAATGAGCTTTTCGCGCACGCGCTTGAGGCCAAATTCTTCTTTCACCTGGTTCCAGCATTCGGTGATGCCGTCGGTATAGAGCATCACGATGTCGCCGCTGTTCAACTGCAGTCTCGCGAGTTTATAGACGTTTTCTTCTTCGATGCCCATCGGCAGACCTTCGATCTTTGACGCCGTGCAGATTTTGCGGTCGGCGCGGTAGACAAACAGCGGGCCGTGACCACCATTCGAAAACTCGAGCGATTTCGTCGCCGGGTCGAACACGAAGAAAATGATGGTGGCGAATTTGTCGATGTGCGCTTCGCCGCACATCACGCGGTTGATCGTGCGAATGATTGTGTCGCCGCGAATGGTGTTGAAGAGTTTTAAGTACGTCGATACGACAGTCTTGATGAGAACCATGACCAGCGACGCCGAGATGGATTTACCGCTCACATCAGAGATGAGCACGGCGATGCGTCCGTCACCCATAACCTGAAAGTCATAATAGTCGCCGCCGACGCCTTTGGCTGCGCGCGTAAAACCCTTAATCTGGTATTCGGGTTTTTTCAAAAAGCGCGAAGGGTTCATACCTTCTTGAATCTCTTGCGCTTGTTTTACCTGATCGTTGAAGATGGCCTGTTCTTTCGCTTCTTCGCCTGCGCGCTTGAGGCTCGCAGTCATTGCGTTGAACTGTTTCGCCAGCGCGCCGAGTTCGTCGCTACCGAGTGGCGGCAGCGTCACGTCAAAGTTGCCGCGCCCGACTTCTTGGGCGCCGTTTGAAAGAATTTTTACCGGCTTCACGACGAAACGCGACAACAGGTATGCAGCCAAAAAAGCGAGAATGAAGAATATCGATGCCACAATCGCGAGCTCAATCATGCTGTTGCGAATCGAGCGGTTAATGTATTCGTCGGTGACTGCCACCTGAGCAACTGCGAGCAAAGGTGGGTTCACCTTCACAAACGGGTGAAAGACTGCCTTATGAAAGTATTGAATCTTTATGCTTTCGTCACCGAGAAATATCTTGCTAAGCGGCGTGACGAGCTTTGAAGTTGCAGCCACTGCCTTTTCCCATTCGGCGCGTACGGTTTCGAGCGCGTCACGCTCCACATCTTTCTGGCGGTCGGCGAGGTCTTTGCCGATGCGGTTAATCAGCGGGGTCTTGGTTTTCGGCAGATAGACCGCGCCAATCGTAAAGCCCGGTAACCCCTGCGCATTCTGCAGAGAGTCGGCGAGCGCGAGGTCGTCGCGGTCGAGAATCGCGCGCGAGGCGATGAACGCGAGGCTTGCCAGCTCTTTACGCGCGGTTGCCGCTGCGGTTTCGGTCAGAACCTGTTTTTTTTCGCGCGCAACGTAGATGCCGAGCGATGCGATCACGGCCATGACGAGCGCGACGATCAGCGCGGTGAGCTTGAACTGCAGGCCAAAACGCATCGAAGATGCAATTTGCCGTAGAATTGACACGCTATGTCAAACACTAGTTCAGGAAGCTAGGGGTTGTCTAAAAAGTCGTGAACCGCGCTGGACAGGCGCGGAGCTCAGACGGAAACCGGCCTGATTAGGCCGCTTCGCATGTATTTGCCGCAGGCAAATGCAGCGTTTTCGCCTGAGCGGCGACTTTTTAGACAACCCTACCCCCAAATCACTATGAGGTTTCTACTATGAGTACAACACAGACATTTGAATTTCAGGCCGAAACCCGGCAACTGATGGATCTCATGATCCATTCGATTTACTCACAGAAAGAGATATTCTTGCGTGAGTTGATCTCAAACGCTTCAGATGCGATTGATAAACGTAAGTTTCTGGGGCTGACCGACAAATCGATAACACAAGAAGAAAACAACTATATCCGCATCGAGGTCGATAAGGCTGCGCGCAGACTAACGATTTCTGATACCGGCATCGGCATGAGCCGCGAAGAGGTCGTCACGCACATCGGCACGATTGCCAAATCGGGTACGAAAGAAATTCTCGAGCAGGCAAAGACAACG
Source organism: Spirochaetota bacterium (assembly GCA_029561505.1). GTDB lineage: Bacteria > Spirochaetota > Leptospiria > Turneriellales > Turneriellaceae > Turneriella. The sequence goes on from JAKQXK010000596.1 coordinate 5,626, forward strand.
CAAAACCCCGTTGACCTGATCGGCCAGTTCGGTGTCGGCTTTTATTCGGCATTTATGGTCGCCGACAAGATTACCTTGGTGACGCGCCGTGCGGGCAGCGACTCTGCAGTGCGCTGGGTCTCGACCGGCGCGGGCACTTACACAATCGACGACGACCAGCGCCTCACCGCAGGCACGACCATTACCCTCAATCTCAAAACGGCCGACAAAGAAAACGGTCTGCCTGACTTTTGCGACGAGTTTGAAATCGAACAGGTCGTAAAAAAATATTCCGACTTTATTGCCTACCCGATTCTGATGAAGAAAGAAGTGCATAAGACGGCAGTTGGTGCCGACGGCACTGGTGAAGGCAAAGATGCCAAGACCGAGACGAACATCGAAGAGGTGACTCTC
>JAKQXK010000048.1 GCA_029561505.1 Spirochaetota bacterium
ACGCCGTTTTTGCCGGGTGATTCGCTGCTATTCGCCGTTGGGGCCCTCGCGGCCAGAGGGTCTCTGTCACTGCCGTTGATTGTGGTCAGCCTTTCGGTAGCAGCAATAGCCGGAGATACCCTGAACTATGCGGTTGGTCGCTACCTCGGCCATGTTGTCACGCGGCGGTTTTCGCGCGTCGTGAAACCCGAATACCTGCAAAAAACCCATGATTTCTACGAAAAATATGGCAACAAAACCATCGTGCTGGCACGCTTTGTGCCCATAGTCAGAACCCTCGCGCCTTTTGTCGCCGGTGTCGCCGAGATGCGTTACCGCGATTTTGCGATCTTTAATATTCTCGGCGGCATCTTCTGGATAACATCGATGACACTTGCGGGTTTTGCATTTGGCAACCTTGAAATTATCCGCAAACATTTTAGTCTGGTAGTCATCGGCATCGTGTTTCTTTCTGTCTTGCCCATGGCGTTTGAATACTGGCGGCAGAAACGCAATGCGAGGGCAGTGGTATGAAAAAGTCTCAGCAGCGCCTCAAAACACACCGCGCGCTCATGGTTGCTGCCATTAAGCTGATGAGCGATGACCGCAGCTTCTCGAGCATCAGCCTGCGCGAAGTCACGCGTGAAGCGGGGGTGGTGCCCGCTACCTTTTACCGGCATTTTAACGAAATGGAAGACCTCGCCGTCGAACTCGTTGAATACTGTTTTCGACCGATGGAAAATCTTGTTTCGGGTGTACGCGCCCGTCGCCTGACAGCGCGCCAGCTTGTGTACGAATCGGTGGGCACTTTTCTGAGGTTTGCGCGCCGCCACAGGCGCTACTTTCTCTTTCTGACCAAAGAACGCCTTGGCGGCCGATCACGCGTGCGTGCGCGCATTCGTGAAGAAATACACGATATGTCGCTCATTCTGGGCCATGACCTCATCGGACTTCCCGAATGGCAGGGCGTACCGTTCAGCATCGGGCGTGAAGTTGCGCAGATGATTATGGATCAAATGATGCTGATGCTCGACGAGGTACTCGACCTGCCGCCGGGCGAGCAGAAAGCCGAAATTAAGGTCATTGCCCGCGCGCGCAAACGCGTGTGGATTCTGCTGAGAGGTGGTTTGTCTTATAAAGAGCGGCTAGACGAGAAAAGGGCCGCTCCCGAAAAATAAAGAGGTATTAACCGGCTGTATGTCCGCTTGCGACTCGTGCGCGCACGCGGCGCAGCGCGATGTCATGCTGCTTCTTTGCGTACTGAACCATATTCTGAGTCGGCCTGTTCAATGCTTCTTCAAGTGCGGCTCTTTCTGTTTCAATGTTCAGGCTTTTGGGGTCCGTTGCCCCTTCGACGAGAACAATCACCTGGTTGTCTTTAACTTCTGCGAAGCCAGAATCGACCACGTATAATTCTTCGCGCGTACCGGTCTGAACGTGAACGATGCCTGCCTCGAGCTCTGCCACCAGATTAGCATGCCCGCGCAAAACGGTAAATCCGCCCTTTTTTCCCGGCAGACCAACCGAAACAGCCGGCTCTTCAAGCAACTTCTTCTCGGGTGAGTAGATGCTGACGGTCAGTTCGGCTGCTGCGCTTTCCATGTTGTTGCCTTACTTATTATCTTTCTTGCGATGGGCATTAGCCCATGGTTTTCGCGCGCTCTACGACATCTTCAATCGCACCGCACATGTAAAATGCCTGCTCTGGGTATTTGTCGTATTTGCCTGAAAGCAGCTCTTCGAACGAACGAATCGTGTCTTCGAGCTTCACATATTTGCCCGGCATGCCGGTAAACTGCTCAGCGACAAAGAACGGTTGTGACAAGAAACGCTCGATGCGACGCGCGCGCCCAACAAGAACCTTGTCGTCTTCAGAAAGTTCATCCATACCAAGAATTGCAATGATATCCTGAAGGTCTTTGTAGCGCTGAAGAATACGCTGCACTTCGCGCGCAATACCGTAGTGGCGCTCACCGACGATTCCCGGAGAAAGCGCACGGCTTGTAGAAGTTAAAGGATCAACCGCCGGGTAGATACCCTTTTCAGAAATTTTTCGCGAAAGTACAGTTGAAGCATCGATGTGCGTAAACGCAGTCGCCGGAGCCGGGTCAGTGATGTCGTCGGCAGGCACGTAAATCGCCTGTACCGAAGTGATCGCACCTTTTTTTGTTGAAGTGATGCGTTCTTGCAGCTGGCCCATTTCAGTAGCAAGCGTAGGCTGGTAACCCACCGCCGATGGCATACGGCCGAGCAAAGCTGAGACCTCTGAACCCGCCTGTGTGAAGCGGAAAATATTGTCGACGAACAGCAGAACGTCGGTGCCCGCAAAGTCACGCAGCCATTCAGCCTGCGTCAGCGCAGTCAGCGCCACTCGAAGACGTGCCCCTGGTGGTTCATTCATCTGACCATAAACGAGGCAGGTTTTATCGATAACGCCCGATTCTTGCATTTCAAGATAAAGGTCGGTACCTTCACGTGTACGCTCGCCGACACCGGCAAATACCGAGTAACCACCGTGTTGTTTTGCAATGTTATTGATCAGCTCTTGAATAATAACGGTTTTGCCCACACCGGCACCACCAAAGAGACCTGTTTTGCCACCCCGAATATAGGGCTCGAGCAGGTCGATAACCTTA
>JAKQXK010000054.1 GCA_029561505.1 Spirochaetota bacterium
TTGACGAAACGGCGTTCGCAACACCGAGCCCCCTCAGCACCTTGTCGCTGTCAGCGCGCACATGCTTGAGGTTGTCGAGAATCACCATGGTCTTGAGGGTATCAACAGACAGAATCATCGCAAGCATTGCGCCCGAAGCGATAATTTTGGGCCAGAGCGAGGGGGATATAGAAGCGATAAGCTGCCACGGCGGCAGGTTGAATATCTGATCGCCTGTTCTAATCTTGCCGACGAGGTACTTGCTATTGACGGTGTCGAAGAGAGAGCCGTCGGTGAGGCCAATGATCGCAAACGTCAGCATGCCGCCGCTCAAAGCAATTATCGGTGCAGGCACGCGTTTCGAAATTCTGCCCGCCAGAAAGGCCAGCGTCACCGTGACGGCAAGCACCGGCAGGTTGACCCACCTGAGCTGCGCCCAGCTGAACTCAGCCCAGCGTGAAATATGCAACTCAGGAAAAGCCTTCGCGAACTGGCCGAAAAAAATGATAACTGCGACCGCGCTCAGATAGCCCGCGATCACCGGGTAGGGCACAAATTTTATCAGCCTGCCGCCTTTGAAGACGGCGAGCAAGAGCTGCAAAGAGCCGGCGGTTGCGCCGGTCAGAAGCAAAATCAGCGTCAGCTGTTCGCGCGAGAGGCCGGTGAACTGCGACTTCAGCTGCAGCACCATCGCAGCGAGGTAGGCCGTTGCGGCCGCCGATGGCGTGCTGATCAGAATCGGGTTGCGCCCCACGGGGCCATTCACCAGCCCCAAGACGATCACACCCAGAATACCGGCGATTGCACCCGCGCCCGAAAGCGCCGGATCAATGGCAACGTAGACCGTGACACCAAAGGCAATAGCCTGCGGCAATGCCACCAACGCGGCCGAAAAGCCGCCGAGCATATTTTTTAGGCCAGGCATACGGGCTCTCGCGATAACCTTACCGGGTTACCGTTTCTATATTCTAAAAGCGGAAATCGACGCCGACTTCGAGCACGGTGATGCCGTAACCGATTTTGCCACGCAGCGCCAGCGTATCGTTGATGAAGTAGCGTGCAAGACCGAAGATTCCCCAGGCGATTCCACTGCCCGACGCCGACGCGTAATTGAAGCCAGCGACGTTGCTGTCAATCGAAGAGCTGACGGCATAATAGCCGAGAGAAATGCCTACGCCGAGATCGAGATTTGAAACTTTCATGGGCAGGTGAAAAGTGCCTGAGGCGACAATCGGAATAATTGAATAACTGTATTTCGTCGTGTAACCAGCCGAGTTGATTGATTCGCTATAGCCCCAATAACCGATTGTGCCGCCAATGCCGATTTCATTCGTCACGGCATATTCTGCGTTCGCCATAAGGGCAGCACCGCCGAGGTAACCCAGACCTGAACCCAAACCAAGGCTGCCACCGACGTACCAGGCGCCCTGCCGAAATGCGCTGCCCGTTACCGGCGCGCTGCTCAGAATCTTATTCGCGGCGAAGAGCCCACTCTGGCCCAGCATGAACGTTGCGCTCATCAGAATAACAAATTTTTTTATGAACATGTTGACTCCTTCAAGATCGAAGAACCCAAGCTAAGGCCCGATACCGCATGTACATGAGAATACAGGTGATCGATCGCATGAGCATCGGCGCTTTTCGCCAGCGCTGCGGCAGGCGTTCAGGGTTCAGCGATATTGCTATTGACAATAAGTAAACTCACAAGATCTTCACTACCGCGAAACAATAATCGCAATTCAGACAATCAGGAGATACCATGAAGAAAATAATTTTGATTAGCGCAGCCTTGCTTTTTGCAGGCAGTCTCAGCGCAAAAAAGTACCCGCACCCAGAATCAGGCGTTGTCGTCGACATTCCCGGTAGCTGGCAGGTTTCGGGTGACGACCATTCTTTGCACGCGCAGACCAAAGACGGACACGCGCATATGTTCTTTCAGGTTACCGAAGCCGACAGCATGGAAGCCGCGCTCAATGCGCTCGACGGCGAACTCAACAAGGTTGTGCAGAACATGACACACGACGAAGCCAAAGACACAAAGGTCAATGGCATGAAAGCGGTTTCGATCGACGGCAAGGGTACCGTAGAGGGCCACAATGTCGAACTGGGTATTCTCGTGATTCAAACGCCGAAGAACAAAGCGCTCATCGTTTTCGGTATGGTGTCAGAAGAGGGACTCAAGAAATATGAAAAAGGTCTGATGCGTATCTTGCGCGGTATCAAGCCGATGAAATGACCGGCCGCGCTTTGATTTAGGTTCGCAAGAACCCGAGGCGAAAGGCGCCTTTTCAGGCGCCGCCTCCATTTCTATTTTCCGCATATCGCGTCGTTGCAGCATAGCCCATGCGCTTTAGCCAGAAAAAAGTCACCGTTACCGGGGCCGCCGGTTTCATCGGCAGAAAGCTCGTCGAGCAGCTCGTCGCCGAAGGCGCGCAGGTCACTGCAGTCGATCTTCCCGGCGTGAAGTTTCCCGACTGGAAAGGCGTCGAATGTGTCGGCTCTGATCTTGGTGACGCGCGTGAGTTGCAGAAACTTATCGGCGGCCGCGATCTCGTGTTTCATCTTGCGTTTCCCGTTTCTGACTGGGAAAAAGAAGCGCTGTTTCAGGCGGCGCTCGGTCACAGCGAAGAGATCTGCCGCATTTGTACCGCTGAAAAAATTCGCCTCGTGATCACCACGTCAGTGGTCGTGTACGCCGACCAGATCGGCAAAGGGCCTATAACAGAAGAAACTCCTTATGGTAAACCCAATGGCCACTACATGGCCTATAAGCAGAAACAAGAACAGATCGCGCTACGCTATGCGAAAGAGCAGCACGGCGATATCTGCATCGTGAGGCCCGCGAACGTCTATGGCGCGGGCTCGAAGCCGTGGGTCATTGAGGTCGCGCGCGTGCTCGCGAAGGGTGTGCCCGGTCTCGTCGATGGCGGCAAAGGTCGCGCAGGCCTTGTGCTCGTCGACAACCTCGTGCATGTGCTTTTGCTTGCAGCCAAAGAGGATGCAGCACGCGGCGAAATTTTTCTCGCAGTCGACGACAACACCGTCACCTGGCATGACTATTTTGCGGCGATTGCGGGCTTTATCAAAGCCGGCGAACCGAAAAGTGTTCCGCGGATTGTGGCTGAAATTGCCGCCACGGGCGCAGAGCTCACCTGGAAAACCCTCAGCCTCGCTGGCCGACCGCCGCTGACCCGGCAGGCACTGACGCTTGTCGGCCACGACAATGATTTCAAGAATGACAAGATCAAGCGTGTGCTGGGGTTTGTGCCGGTCAAAACTTACGATCAGGGCCTGTCTGAGATCGCGGCGTTTCTGGCTAAGAATACCTGGCAAGAGTAAACGGTTCAACAGCCACGAAATTCCAGAGCTGTGTGAAAAGTGGTCGATATATCGTATATTTACGATATTAGATGTATGGTCGCCAAGAGCACTGAATTTCCGCCGCTTGAGCGCGATGTGGCAACTATTGCCAAAGCCCTCTCGCACCCGGCGCGCATTGCGATTCTCAAAATTCTCGCGGCGGCTGACGGCTGCATGTGCGGTGACATCGTTGAAAAATTGCCGCTCGCGCAATCGACTGTCTCTCAACATCTCAAATATCTTAAAGAGGCAGGGCTCATCACAGGCGATAGCGAGGGCACGAAAAGCTGCTACTGTGCGAACTTTGACGCCGTAAAAGCCTTCAAAGAAAATTTCGACGCAGTTTTTGCCGAGATTCACACGATCAGATCGGGCAGGGCATGTTGCTGAAAAAAATCACCAACAACGAAGTGTTCAAGGCAGAATTTCTTAACGAACACTGCCACTGCTCAACACTCGACAAGAGTTCGCTCGAGCACGCGCAATTTTTCAGTGAGCACCCGCATTTTTTGTCGCTCGACAATCTGCAACAAATGCAGGCGTTCATCGAGGCACATGAAAGATTAATCAGCTATGGGCTGTCGCCCATAGCTGATAAGCAAGATGAACGGGGCATATTCAACTCATATGATTTTCATATCTCAGACAACGGCCCGCAGCTCATCGAGATCAACACCAACGCTGCCGGGGCACTGCTCGGCCTGCACGCCGAGCGCAAAATGCTGCAGTGCTGCGAGGGTTTGCCGGGCTATTTGTCTTACCCTGGGTTTGGCTTCGATGCCGAGAAAATCGTCGCAATGTTTCGCCGCGAGTTCGCGCTGCGTTTTCCCGATAGGTTGCTGACGCGGGTTGCAATTGTCGATGAGAACCCGACGGCACAATTCTTCTATTCAGAGTTTGTGCTCGTGCAAGAACTTCTACAGAGCCACGGCATCGACGCCGTCATCGTGCCACCTGAAGCGCTGTCAATCAGCGGCGGTGTTGCGTATGCGAATGAGATGCCCATTGATTTTATTTATAATCGCCTGACGGATTTCTCACTGCAAGAGGCCGGCTCGGCTACGCTCAGGCAAATCTTTGAACAGGGTATTGCCACGGTTAGCCCGAACCCGGCAGTGCATGCGCTTTATGCGCGCAAAGCGAACCTCGCACTTTTGTGGTCTGAAGCTGCGGCGAATCTGCCGCAGAGTGATCTCGCGGTTGTGCGGGCGCATCTGCCAGAGACAATATTTGTGACGCCAGAGAATGCTGATCTGCTCTGGTCAAAAAAGAAAGAATGGTTTTTTAAGCCTGTCGACGGTTATGGTGGCAAGGGTGTTTATCGCGGTGATAAACTCACAACACGCGTATGGCAACATATCAAAGAAGGTGGTTACATTGCGCAGCGGTATGTGGCCCCGCGCGAACGCCAGGTGATCAAAGACATGAATCTCAAATACGACGTGCGGGTCTATACCTATGCCGGTGAAATTCTGGGGCTCATGGCCCGTTATTACCAGGGGCAGACGACAAATTTTCGCACCGAGCACGGAGGCCTCGCCAGCGTGCTCGTGACCAATTAACTGAAGATTATTTGCCAGTCACCGCAGGCCAGCCCTGCGACTGGTTGGTCAGAGTTTCTAATGAGCCGACTTGACTCGCACCAAGGCAGGTATAATGAATTTTGCGTTTGGGCATTTTCTTAACCGACTTGTTGCGAAGCGCCGCGAGGGGTTTAGCCAAAGCCACATCACATGAGGCATTTGCATTTTTTGATGGCCCGAGTTCGGCTTCGGCGCGCGACATTTCAACCACTTCGAGCGATTGAAAATTTCCGTTAGAGAAATAGACGAGAACAACAAAGAGCATTTCCATGCGCCAGAAAAGTCTGATCGACTCAGGAGAACAACACGAAATTCACGCCAGCGAGAACGTTTTTGTTTGTTCGGCATCAGCCGGCTAAACGAAAATGTTAATTTGTCCTCTGTTTTTCAGAGCGAAAATACAGGTAAACGAACAGCGTGGCCGTTGCAGAAAGCAAATGCCAGGCGGCATGGCCCTGCCACAGGCTCTGCGGTACGCAGAGCTTCAGCTCTTTGTCGAGAACCCAGAAGGTTGAACCGGTATAATAGGCGACGACACCGACAATGATATACCAGTGCTGTATTTTAGTCTTAAGCCGCCGCTGTGTGAAGACGACGAAAACCACAAAACCCAGTATCAGCACGCCAAACAGTACGTCGTTCACTTCGGGAAAAAAATACATCAGCAGCGCGAAAAATGTTACGAATGAAAAATAAAGCGTCAGCAGCGACCGGGTCGTGAGCGGGCGCAATCTTGAGTAATTGTAGAGATAGAGCACGGTCGCCAGAAAGTACATTCCCAAGAGGTCGAACCATTGCCCTAAATGCGTCAGAGATGCGTGAAAGAACATAGACCCGGCACCGGTAAGTGCCACGCCCAGCGCATAGAGGCGTGAATAGCCAGCGTTTGCAGTGAGCAGGTTTTGCGCAAAGCTCTTGCGTGAAAGCCATAGCACAATTGCGGCAACCACAAACATCGAGAGATTAGACCAGACATTCGCCGGCTGGCGTATTATTGAGTCCCACCGCACGGCTTCGCACCAGCACTGTGGCATACAATGCGCTGGCTTCAACGATTGCCAAAACATGAGCCATGTTATTAGAAGTCACGGCACGTGGCGAGCGGTTATCTGCGGCGCTAAACTGTTGACATTTTCATGCACGCCGGCAAATGTCGACCTATGCTCGAGGTTAGCCGTCACGACGAAGCACTCGTCATTCGCATCACAGAACCGCAGTTGCAGATGTATGCGATACCTCAGTTTAAGGCGATGGTCACCGACGCGATTGCGGCGAAGCCCAAAATTGTCATTTTCGATCTCGCCGAGGTCGACCACCTTGATTCTTCAGCGATGGGCGCTATGTTCCATTTTCTGCGAACCGTTCGCGATTACGGTGGCCGGCTCGGCATCACCAATGTGTCGGGCAAGGTGATGCAGGTCTTTAAGGTTACAAAGGCCGAAACGCAGTTTCAGCTTTTTGAGACGCTTGATGCTGCGATAAAAGAACTTAAAGGCTAATTAAACTCCAATGCTTCGTCGGCGATCGGCGAAAATTTCAGCATTGCGCTGTCAGAAATATAGTCGTTTGAAACTTTCCAGACGCCATGCGTGCCCTGTCTTGGCAGTTTGTCGATCGCGCGGCGGATATACCCTGAATTCAGGCCGCCCATTACCGTGTCGGCAGTTTTGACCTCGTCTTTTGCACGGGGAACGACGACACGCTGGCGGTTTTTATCCATGTGTTTGAGCAGGCGGCAGATATATTCACAAGCGATGTCTACCTTGAGAGTCCATGAGGCATTCGTGTAGCCGAAAATAATCGCCGCATTGGGAACTCCTTCTACGAGCACTGCCTTGTATGTCACGCGCTGCGTCACCGGCACTTTCGCGCCATCGACCTCGACTTCGACGCCGCCCATCAGTTCGACGTTGAGCCCGGTCGCGCTCACGATGATATCGGCTTCAAGCTCGTTGCCCGATTTGAGTTTGATGCCGTTTTCGGTGAAGGTGTCAATCTGGTCGGTGACAACCGAAGCTTTGCCCGATTTCAGAGTTTTGAAAAGATCGCCGTCGGGCACCACGCAGAGGCGTTCATCCCACGGGTTGTATTTGGGCGAGAAGTGTTTGATGTCGACCGCATCACCCAGCTGACGCTTCGCGCCGCCGAGAATCAGCCGGCGAATCGCATCGGGTCGGGCTTTGGCGAGCATAAAAATGAGGCGCTGCAGCGCCACGTTGCGCATGCGCGCCATTTGGTAGACCCATGACTTCGGCAGAAAACGGCGCAGAGTTTCAGAGAGAAAATCATTCGAGGGAATCGAAACAATATACGTTGGTGAGCGTTGCAACATTGTGATGTGCGCCGTTTTGTCAGCCATTGCGGGCAGAAGCGTAACCGCGGTAGCTCCGCTGCCAATGACGACGACCTTCTTGCCCGCATAATCGAGGTTCTCAGGCCACTTCTGCGGATGAATAATCTGCCCTTTGAAGCTCTTCTCACCGGGAAACTCGGGTTGGTAGCCCTTGTCATAGTTGTAATAGCCTGTGCAGGCGATGATAAAATTCGCTGTGTACGTCTTTTTCTCTGTGCCCGCTTCATTTTGCGATTCAATGGTCCAGAGTGCATCTTGCGTAGAGAACTTCGCGCCGGTGACTTTCGTGCCAAAACGGATATGGCGCAGCACGTCGTATTCTTTCGCGGTGTCTTCGACATACTGTTTGATCGCAGGCCCGTCAGAGAGCACGCGGGTCTCGGCCCAGGGGCGAAACCCAAAACCAAAAGTGTTCATGTCTGAATCTGAGCGAATGCCGGGGTAACGGAAGAGATCCCACGTGCCGCCGACAGCCTGGCGCCGCTCGAGAATCGCGTATGACTTGCCGGGAAGCTCGCGTTTCAGATGGCAGGCCGCCCCGATGCCCGAAATGCCGGCACCGATGATGAGTACGTCGAAATGTTCGCCTTGGGTGTTGCCTGCGCGTTCGTTCTGGCTATTTGCCTTCGCTTTTGTTGCCATTTGG
>JAKQXK010000075.1 GCA_029561505.1 Spirochaetota bacterium
GCAAATGCCAGGCGCTTGTCGAGCGATGCCATGAGCGCGGTATGAAAACCGCCGAGAGAAAAGCCCATCATGCCGATTGGCTGCTTTGAGCGCGACTCGAGAAAATCGACGTAACGCGTGAGATCGTGAATCGACCAGCGCACGTTCTCGGCAATGCGCGCGACATCAAAGAACATAAAACCATCGCCGCTGAAGCGCGCGCCCGGCGCCTTGCGCGGCCCGTGGTATGGCATCGTGTACATGAGCACGTTAAACCCGAGCCTGAAAAATTTCGCGACCTCAAACAGCCGTGCGTTAAAATCATAACCGTCGAGAACGTAACCGTGCACGACGATGATTGTCGGCCTGTCACCCGATTTATGGCGGATATACCGCGCATACGAGGGCTGTTGCGGCAGTGGAAATATATCACCCGCATGGTAATGAGGGTTTAACGGCGCAAACTCACTCGGGAAAATAACATCTTCATAAATGGCGTCGTGAATCGGCAGCGCCATTGGGTCTGCCGGCCGTATTACGGGCTCTGTGCGCTCAGGTTTAAGAAAAAAAGTCTGCGGCTTGGTAATAAAATCTGGGTTCGCGTAGAAATCCCACTGCTTACGGTAGTCAGGCCGCATCACCTGCGGAATCACGGGAACATTACTGATCAACACCCGCGTCGACAGAAATGTACGCAGAAAATGGTCTGCCGTCGCACCGATACCTGTTAGAATTTTATCTTTGAAATCGTGCGCAAAACCACCGTCGGCGTGGGGTTTAACTCGGCTTAAAACTGACTTGTACATATTATCCCTTTATGAAGTTCTCAATTTCTGCGTTAACTGCGTCGGGTTCATCGTGCTGCAACCAGTGCGTCGCGCGCTCGAAATATTTTACGCGCGCGCTGCGGCAATACTGAAGGCTTTCGGTCGCCATTGAAGCTTCAAGAAATCTGTCGCCTTTACCCCAGAGAATGAGAGTCGACACCTCGACGGTTTGCTGCACTGAAAGATCGGGGTGCCTGAACGCTGCGCGGTACCAGTTCACCATCGAGTCAAATGCCTTTGGCTTCTGCCAAGCTACGCGGTAAGCGGCGAGGTCTTCGTCGGTAAACGAACCTTCATTGGCCGTGCCGCGCATGGCCTCGGCAAAACGTTCATAACCATCGAGCGCGGCGAGCCAACCGGGTATAACGGGCATTTGAAAAAAGAACATATACCAGCTTTTCATCAGCTGATTGAAATTGCTGAGCAACGTCTTCACCATGGTGCGTGGGTGGGGCACATTCAGAATAACAAGCCTTGAAAACAGTGCAGGATGACGAATCGCGGCCTGCCATGCGGCAGCGGCGCCCCAGTCATGGCCAACGAGTACAGTCTCGTCGAGTTTCAGCTGGCGTACGATCGCAGCGACGTCTTCGGCGAGCTGCACAATCGAATATTCAGAAATGCGCTCAGGCTTATCGCTATCGTTGTAACCGCGCTGGTCGGGCACGATGACGCGATACCCTTTTGCGACAAAATATGGTATCTGCTTGCGCCAGCCATACCAGAACTCTGGAAAACCGTGCAGAAACAGAATCGGCTTACCCGAATCGGGGCCGGCACACTTGACGCTGAGGGTGTAACCATCGCTTGTGCGCACAGTCTTTTCAGCGATTTCGACACCGGGAATAGCAGGGTACATATTGCCTTTGATACGGGACCAGATAGACCGAAAAGGAGTTTGGCATAGGCCGCAGACGGGTCAAAGCCTCACCCCAAAATTAGCTTTTTTCGGTTAAAATGGGAAAATATAAAAGATTATTGGTATTTAATAAATAGAGAGTAATATGACATGCAGAAAACAACCCCGATTCTTAGCTCAAAAGCAAATCCAGATTACGAATATTCTGGAGGTTCGTCTGGCACCAAAGCAATGGAACAAAATCAAAATTGCATCCTGGCAACGAAACAGGACCTATTCAACAATAACGCGGTATTGCGTTCTGAGACTGGCGCGCAAGTGCTCACTCAGGTGGAGCGGGAAACTTCATGAAACCATTGGGGAAGTACAGCGCGGACTCGCTGTCGCAAAAGATATGCACTGCCATATGATGTGCCTTTATGGCGAAGACGAAAAATTGATTCGTCTCGCGGCTATAGAGCTGGGATTGACACTCACAGCTTTTGTCCGTCTCGCGATCGAGCTGTATCTGCGCACGCTTGCTATGGAAAAACACAGCAAGAACTTTGTCTCAGGCCAAGATTTGAAGTGGGAAGGGATACGCCTGACACAAGAAATACAAATCTTCGCTGCAAACGTCGGCGGTTGGCCCCTTTTGCGCGACCTAAGCTGCATCCCCTTTGATATGGAAAGCTATTGGTAACGTGTTCAAAACACGCAGCACCAAACCATCAAGATTCGCCCCGGCTTGCGTCCGTAAGAATGCCTGCGGTAGTCAATATCGCTTTTAATTCTTCGATACCCCGAACAATTTCGGCCCGCATACCAAGCGAACGCGCCATTTCAACATTAAGCCTGTTATCATCGACGAAAAATATCTGTTCGGCCTCAAAAGGCAGAACCTCAAGTACCGCCCGGAAAATATCGGCATGCGGTTTCACATAACCCATTTTGAAAGAAGCAAAGTGGTAATCAAAGAAACTGTCAATCTGCCATTCTTTCTGAAAGCGAGGGTAATGCAAGGCGTTGGAGTTCGAAAGATACGCCAGCTTGTAGTGTTTTCTGAGTGCGCGCAAAAGTTCTGCGGCTCCCGGGTAAAGGCCAGTCGGCCATGCAGTGAACGATCTCAAAAACTCATCGGCCGGCATCGCCGATGCGAATGCATCGAGCACGCCACGGGCAAACTCGGCTTCTGAAACCTTGCCCGATTCGTAAAGCTGCACTGCCCCGCAGGTGAGCCAGGTTTCCCAAAGGTCGATGTCAGATTTACCCTTTTCGCCGAGGGCTTTGAGGCCGGTCGTATCGACCTCGATAATGACCCCGCCGAGGTCAAAGAGCAGAAGTTCGGGTTGCTGAACGGTTTGCATAAGCGCGCCCGGTAGGCGCGAATCGGCGAATGAGCGCGTAAAGGTTTTGCGAGCCGGTTGCAAAACTACCCATGACCATGTCGGGCCTGAATCCTCATTGACATTATAATGGCCTCGCAGCGGTTCAGCTCCATGAAAAAAATCAGACTGACATTTAGCCTCTTGGTCCCGTTGCTCGCCTTTGCCTGTTCAAAAAAGCCGCTACAGCCGCTCGAGGCGACGACTCTCGAAAAGGTCTGTACCGAAGCCTTTGGGCCGTTTTACGACGAGCGTAAATACGTGAAATACCACCGTGTATCTTTTACAGGGTATCTGGCAACCCCCAAGAGCGCCATGGTCAGCGATACCATGTTTGTCGACGTGCACCAAAACCCCAATCGGGGCGGGGCCCGTGTATACGCATCGTTTAAAGTGGGTTCAGGCAAAAACCGCGTTGAGAAGCTGAAGAACGGCTATAAAGAGAGCGATCTCAAGATCGAAAGCAATAATGGTGCAGATCTGGGCAACGGCTCAAAAGTCGCCATCGAAGGCGAGGTTTCACCGGGGGGCATACCGGGCAAATGGCTCGATGGCTGCTACGTTCGAGTAGAAAAAGTCGAGAAGGCAAACTAAAAGCAGGTTTGCGGGTTAAACGTTACTATATACGGTTTCCCCCGATTTCCATACACGGTATTCACCCGTTCGGTAGTGAACCCAATTTTCGTTTCCGGTCAGCGGGCGTGTCGCCAGAATGGTAACAACGTCTTTTTCTGTAGTCGCCCGCTGAAAATCAACGGTGACATCCGCATCGAGCAACTGCGCTTTGCCGAACGGCGCACGACGTGTGATGTGCACCAGTCTGTTGCTGCAATGCGTAAACAATAACTCTGAGTCACTCATCAATATGTTCGCCACCCCGCGGGGTGGCG
>JAKQXK010000082.1 GCA_029561505.1 Spirochaetota bacterium
CTGGGGTTGATTATTCTGCCTGCCTTTCTGATTGCGATCGAACAAGACCTGGGTACGGCGATTCACCTGGTGCTCGTTGCCCTGAGCCTGTTGTTTTTTACGCGTTACCCGCTGACGATGCAGTTTGCGGCGCTGGGCGCGGCAATAGCAACTGTCACTTACGTCATTCTAAAAACACCCTTTCGCCTCAGCCGCATCAAGGCATTTCTCGACCCGTGGGAGGCACGCTACGACGCGGGTTTTCAGCTGGTCGCGTCGATGAAAGCGTTTCTCGCGGGTGGTCTCACCGGGCGGGGGCTCGGTGAAGAACTCGTGCGCCACCATTTGCAAGAGCGGCATACCGACTTTATTCTCGCGATCGTCGCAGAAGATCTGGGCGCATTGGGCGTCATTCTTTTGCTCGCGACGTATTTTGTGATCGGCATCTATGGCATCGTGCTCGCTTCACGTCTGCGCGACGATTTTATGCGGCTTGTTGCAACGGGTATTTTGCTGAGCCTCATCATTCAGGTGATCATCAACAGCGGCGTGACGATGGGGCTGTTGCCGACCAAAGGCATCAACCTGCCGCTTGTTTCAAACGGCGGAACTTCACTCGTGGTCTATTTGGTAATGTGCGGAATGTTGCTGAGCGCACTAAGAAGAGAACAAACTTCTTGATTACAGGCGCTGCCCGAAATCAAGAAGTCTGCTTAATTTAAGAAAGATTCTGTTCGCGCCTGTGCAGGCTTCTGAAAGCTTGAAAGCAATTCGGTAGCGTCAATTTTGTAACCGAGGTCTTGCGCCGTGTTCGCATAAAAAGCAATCACATGCTTAAGACGCGCGCGCGCCTGTTCGGCGTTTTGGCCATAGGTATACACGTCGAGCTCAGGGAACGAGGCCACAAACTCTCCGTCTTTTTCGTATACGCGTATGCTTAAGTCCACCCTATATTCTCGGTGAAAAGCGATGCGTTACATGAGTAAAAAGCAGTGTCAGAAGAGACATAACATCTCTGGCCTGCGGCCAGAGATGTTATGTCTGGTTACGGGTGCGCGGGCCCATTTTGCGCGCAAACCAGGCTGAAATTGTGTGAAAGTGTCTGGCTGTGTCGTAGATTTCCGGGTAGGCTAAGACATTCTGCTTATCAAAAAATGCTTTCACCATCTTGCGCGCTAGTGTCTCGCGATCACCTACCGGCATGATTCGCGCGGCAAGATTCTCTTCAAGATTCGCGCGCGCACCGGCTGCAAGATCGGTGTCGATCGGCCCGGGATAAACCGTCAGAATATGCACATTAGACCCTTCGACTTCCATACCAGTGATTTCAGAAATTTGCCCAATACCCGCTTTAGAGGCACCATACCATGAACAGCCGTGCATCAGCGTTTTGCCGGCCATACTTGCTATATTGATAACTCCGCCTTTGCCTCGTGCAAGCATCGCCGGCAGCACCTCTTTCATGAGGCGCGCGGGGGCCAGCAGATTCAGGTTGATCGTGAGCATCGCTTTTTCCCAGCTCATTGTGCTAAAATCTTCGACAAGCATCACGCCTGCGTTGTTGATCAACAGCTCGATATCGCCCATTTGCGCGCGGGCGCGCTGCACGATGTCGGGAATACCATCGAGTTCGGTGAGGTCGCACACGATGCCATGGTTATGCACACCGCGGCGCGTCAGTTTTTCGCAAACCGATTGCAGCGCCTGCTGGTTTTTGTCGGCGATTGTGAAGCCCGCCGACGGTATTTTTTCGAGAACAGCGTCGATCGTCGCTTCGCCGATACCCGTCGCGGCGCCGGTGATAAAAACATGCATGGTGTATCGCCTGCGAGCTGAAGCCATGCGGACAAGCGAAATAGTTTACGTTGTCATCGCAAAATCGAAAGTCTGTGTATGCCCCGTTCGCTGACAGATTTGTTTAAAGTTATCGCCGCAGTTGCCGTCGTAGGTATTCACGCGACAAGCCTGTCTGAAACGCGTTTTGCCGCTGCGCATAATTTCGATTCGCTCGATTTTCTGAGCGTCGTCGTAAACCAATGGGCGCGCTTCAGCGTGCCGCTTTT
>JAKQXK010000090.1 GCA_029561505.1 Spirochaetota bacterium
TGCAGCTGTTTGATATTTTTGCTGAGCTGCATAAGCTACCTGCAGAGACACGCGATTTACTGAAGGCTGCGGCGATGCTACATGACATTGGCAAGTTCATCGACTATTCGCAGCACCACAAGCATGCACTGTATCTGCTCAGCAATATGAGCCTGCCCGGTTACAATAACGACGAGCGCGACATCATTGCGCATACGGCACGCTACCACAGAAAATCAAACCCGAAAGCGTCGCATATCGAATTTCAGCGCCTTTCGGCGCGCAAGCAAGATACCATAATCAAACTCTCGGTTTTGCTCAGAATCGCCGACAGTCTCGACCGCAGCTACTCGAGTTCAATTACTGGCCTCAGGGGCACGAAAATCGACGCTCGCCGCTGGCGAATGGGGTTTGATACGAATGCCGAAAGCCAGATGGAACGTTGGGCTTTCAATCGCAAAAAAGAAAGCTTTGAGAAAGTGTTTGATACAACACTCGAGCTTGAATAATTTCTTGCACTCTCACGGCACGCGCGCGGCTTTTTGTTGCAGCGCATTCAGATAAGACACCTGCGTATCGCGGTAGTTCATCGCAGCCCTTAGCCCAGCACTCTCTGGCACGCAGTCACGCCGCAGCTGTTCAGCCGGGTCTGTGAGAAGGTCGAATTCTCTGCAGATTCCCGTGCGCAAAAGCTGCGTTTTTGATCGGTCGCCTGAATAAGCGGTAATCGTCTCTTCATTGCCATAAGCCAGAATGTGGTTACGCGCGACCGGTCTCAGCAAAGAAACACCCTGAAAGCTCTGCGCTGCATAACGCACTTTCAGCAGATCGAGCACGGTGGGTGCAATGTCGACATGCGAAGTGAGAAAGTCAA
Source organism: Spirochaetota bacterium (assembly GCA_029561505.1). GTDB lineage: Bacteria > Spirochaetota > Leptospiria > Turneriellales > Turneriellaceae > Turneriella. Next base: position 854 of record JAKQXK010000090.1, read on the forward strand.
TACGCCGGGGTTTAATCGCCGCCGGATAATAAAACAGCGCCGGCACCGCGAGGTTTTCTTCATAACTGTGCAGCGAGTGAATATAGTTGCCTTTATGCTGTCTGAATGCTTCGCTATGGTCGCCGACGATCACGATCAAGGTATTCTGCAGAACCGCCCGCGCCTCAAGCGCCTTGAAAATTTTTTCGATTTGCGCATCGAGCAGTCGCAGGTTATCGACGTAACGGTCGAGCCGGGTTTCGCCGGCGCTGACGTGCCAGCGATCGCCATAGTCATGGTAGGGGTAATGCGGCGCAAAACTGATATACGTCGCGAAAAACGGTTGCGGCGCTTCTGCAATGCGCGCCGCGAAATAATCTGCGGTCTGCTCTTCATTTCGCGCCTCTGCCGGGTGCGTGCGTTTTTCGGCGAAATCGAGCTGGCTCTGACCGAAAATTTCGGTGATGCCGTTATTTTTCAAGAGCCCCAACGGGAAATACCATTCAACCGCGCAGGGGGTGACAAGAAACTGCAGCGCAGAAGGCAGGTAACTCGTCCAGGTCTTGATTTTGAGCGAAGGGCGCAGCGAAAAAAACTCCGGTTCAGGTTCGGGGTAAAGCCCGGTGAAAATTGAAAACAATGCCCGAGGCGAACTGTTGGCGGTTGCGTAGTGCCGCGAGAGGTAGAGCGAACGCTGTGAAAGCGCATGCAAGAATGGCATGGGCACGCCCTGGCCCTTTCGCGTCAGCTTTTCATCGAAGATATACCGCGAGCCGGTGCTCTCAAGCACAATGAGGATTACATTCGTCTTCGTGGCATGGCCTGAATTGCTGCCATTGCCGGGTGTGACAGCCGGCTCGTCGGTCAGTGCACCTTCGCCGGTCTTTTTCATAACGGCTGCGCCAAGGCCCGAGGGGCCCTGCAACTCGTTCATCGCGACGAGCAGAGGCACGCGCACGCCGGGAGCGGCAATCTGAGGAGCCCACCTGCCAAAGAACAGTGCGACCGTGAGCAGCGCTGCCGTCGTCAGGTAAAATGCCCGCGGCAGCCGTTCAGTTGAGAACAACTGCGCAACCCCCAAACGACCGCTCAAAGGCGTCAGCAGCGCGAGAGACAGAAACACTATGTCGGTGGCGCTGACAAGCGACAGCATCGTCGTGAGCGGCATCGCACCCACCGCTTCGCGTACCAGCATCAGGTCTAGTGGCCGCCTGAATGCGGTAAAAACCCTGACATCGGTCATGCAGGCGATTGCATAAAAAAGATTCATCAGCGTGTCGGCAGCCGGCGCCCAAGCCGGGTTCAAAAACTTTGCCCGCAGCCGGGTTCTGGACATGTGCCAGATCGTAATCTCCAGAAATCCACCTGAGACAATAAACAATAGAAATGATAAAGCATCTGTGCCCTCGGCGAAAGCCGCGCTGACCATGGCGATGCGCGAAACGATGAACAGAACGGGAAACATACCGGCGTCGCGAGACTGCCCGCTCACACACACTGAAAAACCTTTTTCGCCCTGTCAGAGCGGTGGCCTATGCCGCATGGGACTCGGTCTCGCTTTTGAATCGAGTTGCGATGAAACCGGCGTCGCCCTCGTCGAAGACGGGCGGCGCGTGATCTGCGCACCGCTCTACAGCCAGATAGCAATGCACCGCCCATACGGTGGCATTATACCAGAATATGCCAGCCGCGCGCACCTCGAAAAGTTCACTCCACTGCTTGCTGAGATAATCAAAACCCGACAGCTTGTCCCAGGCGATCTCGATTACGTTGCAGTGACAACGCGCCCCGGCCTTGTGGGTGCATTGCTCGTCGGCTACCAGACGGCACGAGCCGCCGCCCGGCATTTTCAGGCACCCTTAATCGGCGTGCACCACCTCGAGGCTCATCTTGCAGCGGTGCGCCTTTCGGGAAACGAGCTACCCTACCCCGCCATCGGCATGATTCTCTCGGGCGGCAACTCGGCAATCTATCGTCTGCACGGCCCCGGTAAAACAGTGCTCATTGGCGACACGCTCGACGACGCTGCCGGCGAAGCCCTTGATAAAGCCGCGCAGATTCTGCAGTTGGGTTATCCCGGTGGGCCCGAGATCGAAAAGCACGCGGCGCGTTATCTCGACCAAAGGGGATACACTACGGGCGAAGAGTCAAAACTCGAAACTGAAAATCCGTTTCCGGTAATCATGAAGAGCCTAGGGCGCGAGCAGGTTCAATTCAGCTTCAGCGGCATCAAAACTTCGCTGCTGAGGCGTTTTGACCCGACAACACCTGAGGTGATGCCGGCGCTTGCCTTCTTTTATCAAGAGAGAATCGTCGAACATATCGTACGAAATCTGTCACACGCGATCGCTGCAAACGGGCAACTACCAGTTGTTGCAGCCGGTGGAGTTCTCGCGAACGGCCGCCTGCGCCGCGCTCTGCAACTGCAGTGTGAAAAGCAAGGCGTGCGGCTGCTGATTCCAGAAAACCAATTCTGCACAGACAACGCTGCGATGGTGGCTGCTGCGGCAGAACTGTATTTTGCAGCAAGAGTCGAATCGCCTTATACAGACATATCATCAAACAACGCATTCTCAATACGCAGGGATTAAGCGAGATGCCCGCAAACAACAGAACCGGGGGCAAGTTTTCGGCATTTTGCCGCAAGCTCGAAGAAAGCTCACAACCGGTGCCTTATGTGATCTACGTCGGTGAAAGCGCAGAAGAACTCGAAGAGCTGCTCTCGGTTCTGCGCAAACGGCTCTCAGGTTTATACGGCAGCTGCGACGAGGTTCACCTTTCGGGGCTCGATAATGAGATCACGAACTGGCACGCAGAGCTGATGACCATGCCGATGTTTCCTTCGGGCCGCCTCATTCTGGTGCGCCACGCAGAAGCGCTGCTGAAGCGCATCGAAACACATGCACGCGCGCTGCAGAACTATCTGCACGATATTCCGCAGGCGCCCGATTTCACGGTTACGGTATTGCAGTTCAAAGAGAAGAAGATACCCAAGAAAATGCAGATCATCGAAGATCTGGCGCAAATCTACGAAGACGTCGCGATGACGCCGCCCGAGCTCGTTGACCATCTGGTGCAACGCGCCGCAGCGCTGGGCTTCAAAACCGATCGTGACACCATCGAACATCTGGTCGACAAATCTGCCGGTCAGCAAAAGGTCGCATTCGCCAGTTTCGACCGCCTCATCACGTTTCGCCTGCACGAGAAAGAGATTCGGGTTGAAGACGTCGAAGAGGTGGCGACCAGCGCCGAGAGCAACCTGCACTTTCAGCTGCTCGATCTGACCGCCCAGCGTAACATCGGTGAATGCCTGCAGCTTTTGCAACGGCACGCTCTCGAAAGCGGCGAACAGTTCATTGCCGCCCTGGTGCGCCTGTTCAGCGAAGCGCTGCGCTATCATTATTATCGCGACTCGGGCATGCAGCTCGCAGAAATCGGCCAGATTATTTCTACGCGCCCGATGACGGGTTACCCACTGAAAAAAAGCTCTGAGCGCTGGACAACGCTGATCAATAAATATTCGCCAGACGGAATTCGTCTGGTTATGGATGCGTTACTCAGGGCCGACGCACTCTGCCGCGAAACCGCCGACGCCGGCAGACAGCAGGTGATTCTGACGAGCCTTTACCTGATGCTGTCTCGCGGCTCTTGAACCGACGCTGCAGACCAGGTCAAACAATATTGAAATATTCGAAAATTTTTGGCGAAAACGAAATATATTGCTTGCCGGCCATATCTTTGCGAATGTGCAGCAGGTTCTGATTGCGCAATTTCAAGAGGCTCTGGTTTGCGTCTTCGACAATAATGCCATAGGTTTTTTTCAGGTAATCGCAGAAACCCAGGTAAGGCAGCAGCAGCACCTCACCCGATGCGTCTTTATGGCCTTCGATGTTCCAGTACGCAGACATCGCCTTCAGCACGCGCGTCTCGCGGCTAAAGACCAGAAGCTCGCTGATCTGGTTGTCGGCGTTTCTGAGGCGCTCACAGAGTTTGCGAATCATGTTGATCGCGAACGCCGTATTGCCGTTCACCATATAGTCGAAGGATTTCTTATCGATACGCAAGATCGTGCTTTCAACGGCCACCGTTGCTGTGGCCGAGCGGGCAGAATCAGTGAAAAGTGCCATCTCACCAAAAAAATCCCCGTCGCGCAGAGTTGCCAGAATCTGTTCGGCATTGCGCGCCCGCTTCGAAATATTCACCTGCCCCTGGTGAATAATGAACATCTCTTCGGCGTGGTCGCCCTCTTTAAAAATGGTCTGTCCGGCGTTATACGTCGACCCAAAGCGTTTTACAAGTTCTACACTCA
>JAKQXK010000110.1 GCA_029561505.1 Spirochaetota bacterium
GAAGGTGAGGTGCGTGTCGTCGGCTTTCATGGACGCGAGACGGACTACAAATTTGGAATCTGGGGCGCCATTGCGAAGCAATTGAATAAATTTGATACATTGAACGATTATTACTCTCCTCTGAAGGCGCCGGGTGAGACCACCTGGACCACTCTCTTGAAAGATGAAAAGCCGCTTTTGATTCTACTCGATGAGCTGCCGCCTTATATGGAGAATGCAAAGGCGCAATCTGTAGGTAATTCTGATTTGTCTGCCGTCACGACCACGGCTCTGGCGAACCTATTCACCGCGGTCTCAAAGTCTGAACTTTCTAATGTCTTCATTGTGATCTCTGACCTGACTGCGAATTACCGCGAAGGTATGCTGGGTCTCAACGAAGCGCTGCGCAATATGAACGACGAAGTTAACCGCACCGCAACCGGTGTCGAGCCAGTGGCACTCAACACCGATGAAATTTATCAAATTTTGCGCAAGCGTATCTTTAAAAGACTACCCGAAGAAAAGGAAATTAAAGCTGTTGCCGATGGCTTTCACACAGAATTCAAAAAATACCAGCAGGCGAATTTAACCCGCCACGCGGCTGACACCCTGCGGACAAACATTCTGGAATCCTATCCCTTTCATCCATTGACTAAAGATGTCTTTGCGCGGTTTAAAGAAAACCCTGGGTTTCAGCAGACGCGTGGGCTCATTCGGCTGATGCGCACCGCGGTAGCTAATATGTTTAGCGATGCGCGCAAAGAAGAGAACATCTGGCTTATAGCCCCACAGCATTTTAACCTGCGCGATTCAGCAACGTATAATATCTGCCAGGAAATTCACGACAAGCTGGGCCCGGCCGTGAGCCACGATATCGCCGGCTCGGGAGCCGTTGCAGAGGAGATCGATGCCGCACGCAAAACGCGGGACGCGCAGGCTTATGCTACCACAATCTATCTGGGCTCGCTCGCCACAGTTTCAACCGGCAAAATCGGGTTCAACTTATCGGATCTCACGATTTTACTCGCCGAACCCGGCAGAGATCTTTCACTCATACAGAATAATACGCTCACCGAGCTGCGTACGAACTGCTGGTATCTGCATGTCAACAAAGATGGCGAATATTACTTCCGTGAAGTCGAAAACATTGCCGCACGGCTCAAAAGGCGGGTGCAGAATTATTCAGATGCGCAACGGCGTGACGAACTCAGGCGAGCGCTCGAAGAATTTCTGAAACCAGTCATTAAGGATTGTTACTCGCAAATCTTTGTGCTGCGCCCGTTAGATGAGATTCAGCTGAATATCGATACGGTGAGCCTTGTGGTCTATGAATCGCATCAGGGCTCGGGTTTACACCAGGATTTACTTTCGTTCTACAATAACCAAACCTATAAAAACCGCGTTGTCTTTCTCTCCGGGGAAAAAATGGCGATGCATACCCTCTACGACCGTGCCGCAGAACGGCAGGCAATCCGCGATATTCTGAAAGAATTCAGAGGCGATGCGACTAAGCAGAACTCACCAGAACTGGCCGAGGCGGTCGAACTCGAGGAAAAATTCTCAGGGCGGTTTCTCATGGCGCTGCGCGACACGTTTACCAAGCTCTATTACCCCATCTCAGACAAACTGCAAGTTCGTGATTTTGCGATGAATTTCGTCAACAATCAGTTCAATGGCGAGAGCGAAGTGCGTAACGAGCTCAAACGCTGTTACAAATTTAAAGACGAAACTGATATCAAATCACCGAGCTTCAGGCAACAGCTTGAAGCGCAGGTTTTTACCGTGCGTACGATGCAGTTCAGTGAAATACGCAGCCGCGCGGCGATGACCACCAGTTGGGTATGGCATAAACCCGACGCGCTGCAAGAGCTACGGCACCAGCTGGTAGTTCAAGGCCAATGGCGGGAAAGCGATGGTTACATTGACAAGGGCCCATTTGAGCCGCCCAAGAGCGGTGTGAGCATTCAAATGCTGCACCGCAGCGACGAAACCGGGGTGGCAACGCTGCGTATTCAGGCATTGAACGGCGATCAGATTTTCTATGACATCAACGCCGAGGCGAGTTCAGCCTCACAGCGCGTGACGGAGTTTGAAAAATTCGAAACCTCTGACATGAAGCTGTCTTTCTTTTGCCTCGACTCTTCGGGTAAGCATCAATCAGGCCCGGCAGTCTGGTGGCACAATAAGATCACGCTCAAATACAAACCCTTTCACCAGGGCAACCAGCTGATGGTTGAACTCAGGGCAGCCCCGGCAAAGGGTGTTGAGATCGTCTACACAACCGACGGACAAAACCCGCTGCAATACGGAGGAAAATACTCGGGCCCGTTTCCGATTTCTCGCAAAACCACAGTGCTGGCGGTAGGCCGAAAAGATGGTGTGGAATCTGATACGCTGGCCGTGCCGCTTGACCCGGCGCAGGCCGATAGTATTCAAATTGAGAATGACAAACCCGCGCGCTGGGAACACCGTTTCGATTGCGGCACAACCAAACAAACATTTGACTTTTTGCAGTTGCTTGAAGATTTTCGCGGCAGCGTCGCGGCGGCTATAATCACGCTGGATTATGGCGGTATGGCCGCCAGCGACTTCTATACCGTGCAGACAGGTAACGAAGTTTACATGAACGCGAATGACATTCGCGGCATCATTGGTTTTCTGCGCGGGCGGCGCGGCGACGAGTTGCACGAGGTGACACTGAGCTATAATCATATTAAACTGCAGACCGGGCATGACCTGAAAGCATGGGTTGCCAAGCTGCAAATGAAACTGAACCAGTCTGAGGTGAAACAATGAAGGCACAAAAGGCACATTTCAAAAAGCAATCCGCCGCACCGAAATACACGACACTCGGCTTTGGCTTTCAACCGCAGCTTTCAGAGCACCACTATCTCGTGAATGTCATGCCCGACACGGTACGCATCAGCGAGCAGTTTGAATATGCAGAGAACGAAGCGAGGCGCGACGCACTTTACCAGATTGGCGACGCCGACCCGCGCCTCAGGGTTATTTTACCCAGAGCAAAATGGGATGCCATCAAAGACGCTGTGGCATACGAGTTTAACCCGCGCCTCAAGGACATGGGGTTAAAGCCTGGCAAATTTACAACCGGCTATAACATGCTGGCGCGGCTCTTCGGCAAAGAGATGCTGCTCTTAGCCTGGGCCATCGAAGACGCCGAGCCGGGAGTGATACCGGTGGCGATACGCAACTGGCAGGGTCTCAAACCCGAAGAGCGCTGGTGGCTGACGACGATGACCAATGCCGCGACCGGGCAGGCGATTGCCGGCAAGAACCGCGGTTGGCGCAAATCGGTGCGGTTTGCCATGACCGAGAACCCCGTCAGCGACATGAGCCTGTGGCCGCAGGCGCTCGAAGACCGTCTCTGACAGCCACACGCATGCAGTCGTTTATCGAAGTACAGTTTCCCGTTTCTAAAGTCTCGAAAGAGAGTTATAAAGAGAGAATGTCAAATTACAGCCAGACCCTGACGGGTCTCGGCAAGTGGTGGGGCAGAAAGCCGCTGATTCTGGTGCGCGCGACGCTTTTGGGCCTGCTCATGCCCGCATCGGACAAACCCGAACGCGACCGCGAAATTTTCCTCAAAATACTCACCATGGATGCCGCCGGCATGCGGGCACGTAAAGATAAAAAAATTGCCGCAAAAAAGCTGATTGAACTCGTGCGCGACAATAAACATGAACGCAAGCTCAGGCAGATATTGACCGCGCTCAAATCACAGTTTAAGATCGGCCAGATTGTCGAACGGCGCGAATGGCGCGTCGATGAAATCGTCGCCTACTTCTTCGATGAACCCGCCGGTAAATGGCGCAAAGAGATCAGCAAAGAACAGCAGCAGGCATTCGAACTCGCCGTTTTTGATGCGCTTACCTATGATGAAAAGCTCGACTATTGTCGCCGGCCCGAGCAGATTGACGGCCCTCAAGGCGCCGACTGGCAAGAGATCAATGCGCATCTTGGTACCACGGCAAAGAACCTCACCGACCTTTTTCGCGAGCTGGGGCGCAAGCGGTTTGGCCACGACATCACCGTCGGCGACGCCTTCTGCGGCGGTGGCAGCATACCCTTCGAAGCTGCGCGCATGGGTCTTAACGTCTATGCCTCAGACTTAAACCCCGTCGCCGCGCTCTTGACCTGGGCAGCACTCAACATCGTGGGTGGCGGCAGTGAAGTCGCCGCAGCGGTCAAAAAAGCGCAAGAAGAAGTTTATGCCGCGGTAGATAAGCAGGTAACCGAATGGGGCATCGAGCATAACGAGCTCGGTCACCGCGCCGACGCCTACCTCTACTGCGTCGAGGTCAGCGACCCCGAAACCGGAT
>JAKQXK010000145.1 GCA_029561505.1 Spirochaetota bacterium
ACGGCTGAATAGAAGCCCACCAGGCCGATGAGTGTCGTTTCGATGAAGCCCTGCCCGATGCTGAGGTTGATCGTATCACCGTCGAACCACCGCGTATTGAAGGTCTTCTCTTTCCATGCGCCGTCGGGCACGAAGCCTGCGATTTCGTTCGGCAGGTCGATCTGCGATTTTTCGCCGAGATGAAAATAGCGGGAATATTTGATTATCGGCTCAGCGCCCATACGATAGCCCGCTTCGTAAAAATAGACAGAACAGCTCTGCGCGAGGCCACCCACAAGGTCGTTATGGCCGTGCGTCGACCAGTCGTTGAAGACCGCATCGGGTGAACCTTTGTAGCTGCTTTTCAGCACAAACTTACCGGGGCAATGGTAACTGTCTGATTTTGAAAGCCGTTTCTCTTCGAGACCCGCAAGCGCCACCAGCGGTTTGTACGTCGACGCCGGCGGGTATTTCGTTGAAATAGCGCGGTTGAGCTCTGCTTTTTCTTCTTGTACCTTACGAATGTGGTCGGCGCGGTCGGGGTTATCGAGCGCGATCAAAATGTTCGGGTCAAAATCGGGCTTCGAGACTATCGCGAGAATTTCGCCCGTAAACGGGCGGATTGCGATAAGCCCACCGGTCTTGTCGGCCATTGCTTTTGCCGCCGCAAGCTGAAGGTCTGCGTCAATTGTCAGAATGAGGTTATTGCCCGGCACAAAATTGCGAAAAACTTTCTGCTCTTCGATGTCGCCGGTCGCCGATTTAATCTGCACAATTTCGCCGTCTTCGCCGCGCAAGATGGTGTCGTACTGCGACTCAAGACCGTTCTTGCCAGTATACTGGTAGCTGCGCACGCCCGCAGAAATTTCACGCTGGTTCGGCAGACCAATATAACCCGTCAGGTGCGCGGCAGCCGGCCCGAGATTATAATAGCGCCGTGAGATAGGGCGAATGATAAACTTCGAGAAAGTGATGTAATAGTCGGCGATCACCGTGATCTGGTCGGGCTTCAGATTTTCAATCAGCACAATCTCTTCGTGCGCCTTATATTTGTTGTCGGCGACCTTTTGCGTGAGTGTACCGTCGGGATAGCGCAACAGCCGCTCGAGCTTACCGACGAGTTCTTTCAGCTCTTTCTTGCGGGGAAAATGCGACGGTATTACGCTCAGCGAAACGGCCGATGAATTCGAAACAATGTACGTGGCCTTATCGCGGCTGGTATAGTTGCGCGCGAAGAGCTCTCCCCTGGGGGCGTTGAGGGCTACCACGCGGCGAATGACACGCTGCGACTTTTCAAAAAACTCTTCACCGCGCAAAAGCTGCAGATCACCGAGGCGCAGCACCAAAAGACCGAGCATCGCCAGCGTAAAGATCGTGAGACCCGTCACGCGCCGGTCGAGGCGCTGGCGCAGCTGAAACTGTTGTATCGTCTGCGCCATGCTGCAATCTATCCGAGACGACGAATAATACGCTGCCCCTCTGTCTTTTCAACCGTCGGAAAAGCCCAGCGAAGCAGGCGAAACCAGATAATCGAGAGAATTGCGGTAAAAAGCGCCTCGGGCAAAACAATCGTGATGAGCGATGCCGCGTGCGCGCTGCTATGGAAAATCGCCACTGTAAAAAACATGATAATACCTTTGAGAAGGCACGCAACGAACACGACAATCACGATCAGCGAAGTAGCGTCTTTGTTGATGTCGCGCGCGACTTTGCCCGCAACGTAGCCAATCACGGTTTTGGCGAGCGCAGACGTGCCGATGTAATATTGCATATCTTGTTTCACAAGATTCGTATAACCGCCGAGGTTAATGTCTTGCAACAGGCCGCCGAAAAAACCTATCCAGAGGGCGGCGAATGAACCGCGGTAGAGCGCAAAGTAGACGGTGAGAATCAGCAGAAAGTCGGGTTTCACCGAACCCAGCGCGAAAAAGTCGACGCTCGTCTGCAGAAAGTAAGAAACAAAAATGGCGATGCCAATGACGACCTTTTCAAGAATCATTGCGCCTCCTCTGCGTCGGGGGGCGTTGCAGGCTGTGCCGGCTTTGCCACCGCGTCGGGTTTCGCCGCAGGTTTTTCTGCGGCGGCTTCGCCTTCTTCTTTTTCAGGCTTGGCCTTTTGTGCCGCGGGCACCGCAGGTTGCAGCTTGGGCTCTTCGACGGTGTCGGGTTTCAACGGCAAGAAGTTCAGCGATTCGGTGTCGACCTTCTTCTGTATCACAATCACAAAATCGAGCTTCTTGAAGTCGATAATCGGGGTAATTTCTGCCTTCTGAAAACTGCCGAGGCGTTCGATGCGTTTGCCCACAATGCCGACGGGCAAACCGCGTGGAAAAATGCCATCGCCGCCTGACGTCACAATTTCATCGCCCTGTGAAATGAACACGCCAAGGCTCAGATAATCGATGAGCGGCGCGTCTTGGTGTGGGCTCT
>JAKQXK010000222.1 GCA_029561505.1 Spirochaetota bacterium
GTAGCGACAGCGAGTGCAGGCCATTTGCCGCTGATTTTGCTGCACCGCCATACAGGGGTTATTGAACGCCTGAAACCTTCTGGCAAGGTACACGGCATATATCCCGAAGTGACTTACCAGATTGCCCGAACCGATATTGCCAGAGGCGACCGCGTTGTCATGTATTCTGACGGTGTCGTCGAAGCCGGCAGTTCGGGCAATGAGCTCTATGGTCAGCAAAGATTCGAGCAATTCATACAAGATAACGTCACCCTGCCTGCCGCAGATTTCTGCCGGGTGCTGCGCGAGAATGTGACGGCATTCACCGGCAACCCGGTAAACCATGAAGACGACTATACGCTCATCGTTGTCGACGTGGTCTGAAATGGCGACTAAAGTGCATAAACGCCTGGTGATCGCCGCGCTGATTCTGGCGGTGCTTCAGCTCACCGCGCACCACGCGGCAGAATGGGAAGAAAAAGAGCGCTACCACTACCTGCCCGATGGCAAATCTGCGCTCTTGCCGGGCTACAAGGGCAAGACCCTCGTTCAGCTACGGAAAAGTCTTTCTCCCGAGCGCAGCGTCATCGAGGTCGAGCCAGCGCTCGAAAGTCGTGTCACCGCCGGGCGCGGCACGTTGCTGAAGATTCCTGTGAATGCGTTCGCAGACGAACGCGGCAGGCCTGTCGCGCAGCGCGTGCGGCTCACCATTACTGAAGTTATCGACCCGCTCGATTTTGTCGGCGCCGGTGTTGATCTGACGTATGTCAACGATGCCGGCAAGCTTGAGTTCTTTCAATCTGCGGGCATGTTTAAAATCGATGCTGAGACTTTGGCAGGGCAGCGCGTTGAGCTGGCGCGCAACCAAAAGATTGGGGTGGAGTTTCCCAACATACAACCCGGCGACGAATTTTGGGTCTATCGGCACAATAAAGACAAACAGTGGAAGCTGCATGGCCATAATCAATCCTTCAACAACGAAGGCGGATTTCGCGTCGGTACGCGTATCTACCAAATCGACGCTCTGAACACCTGGTACAATTTCGACAAGCCGCTGCCTGAAGCAACCTGTGTGAAGGGTTTAGTGAAACGCAAAGATGGCAAACCGGTTTCAGCGTTTGCTGTGTATTCGGTGGGCATCAGCTACAAGGGGGCGTTTTCGCGCCATGTCAGCGGTGAAGCTGCATTCAAGGTTAATGCACACAAAGCGGCCGACGCACGCTTTCTTGTTTTTGATAACACGGGTGCTGTGGGCATTACGCCCGTGGTGCGCACGAGCGACAAAACCGGCTTTGACCAGGCCGAAGAAGGGCCGAAGAATTTCTGCCAGAGTATCGGTGTCATCGAGATTGCCCCGGTGCCCGCAGATATTCTTAGCCACAGGACCAAACTCTCGAACTTTCTGGGCCTGCCCGTCAGTGAATTTCAGGTCGACTACCAGGCAAAGCCTGAAGCAAAACGCTGATTTTTCAGTCGTCAGGGCTGGGGCCCTCGCATCGCTGGTGCATGCAACCAAACGCGAATGACTCTGGCAATTACGACGTCATCTTCATCGGCTCAGGAATCGGTACGCTTGCCGCGGCGAGCCTGCTCGCGCAGTGGGAAAAAAAGCGCTGCCTGATCATTGAAAAGCACTGGCAGGTGGGCGGCTATACACACGTCTTTAAACGCAAGAAGAAATATGCCTGGGACGTCGGTCTGCACTACGTCGGGCAGATCGGCGAAGGCGAACAGATTCGCCGCGTGTTCGACACGATTACGCAGGGCAAACTCAAATGGAACCGCATGCCCGATGTGTTCGATAAGTTTGTGTATCCGGGGTTGACGTTTGGCCATCGCAGCGGTGTCGAAAATTTCAAGGGCGACCTGAAGGCTCTTTACCCCGAAGAATCCGATGCGATTGATCATTACTTCAGCGACATCGAAGGCGTGCTTATCTGGTTTCAGCGCAATGAAATGGGCAAGAACTTGCCGATGCTGCTCAAATGGCTTGTGCCGCTCATAAAAAAAGAAAATCCTTATGCACTGATGACGACACGCGACTACCTCGCGCAGCGGTTTGAAGACGAAAAGCTGCGTGCGATTGTCGCAAGCCAATGGGGCGATTACGGCCTGCCGCCGTCGCAGAGTGCGTTCTGCATACACGCGATTCTCGTGAACCACTTTTTCAATGGCGCGGCATACCCTGTGGGTTCGGCCGAAGCTATTGCCGAAAATATTGTTCCGATCATTGAAGCAGCGGGCGGCAAGGTCATCACCAGCC
>JAKQXK010000224.1 GCA_029561505.1 Spirochaetota bacterium
CATTCAGTTTCGCCCGATCAAGACGCCCGGCACGGTGCGCGTCATCAACGTGAATTACCCACCAGGTGAAAGCGCCCTCTTTTGGGAGGTCTATTCAGACAAGGCAGGGCCGGGAGTGTTTCGTATCTCTTACCTGATTTCAAATCTGCAGCGCACGACTGCCTACGAGGCTGTCGTCGCCAAAGACGAGAAGTCGCTGAACCTCAAGGCGCAGACGATGGTGCAGAACGGTTCGGGCGAACATTTTGCGCAGGCTGAAATTCTGAGCTCTATCGGTAAGCCCTATAGCGGTGGGCTGCAACAAGGCGAGTCGAAAAAGATTCAGGCGTTTTCAGCGGCCGATGTGAAATTCACGAAAAAATTCTTTTTCGATCACTCGGCGTCAGACCAGGTATCACTGATATATGAAGTGCGCAATGAGAAATCCGCCGGATTACCCGAAGTCATGTTGCCGAACGGCAAGGCGCGGGTCTATCAAGAAGACTCACAGGGCTCTGAAGCCTTCTTGGGCGAAGACTGGACACAAGAAACCGGCGCAGGCCAGAAGCTTGAGCTGAAATTGGGGCAGGCGAAAGAAGTAAAGGTAAAGCGTACAATCGTGAAGCGCAAAGAAGAGGTCGTGAAGCTGCCGATCAAGAACCACCACCAGACGATTCGCTACCAGATTGAGAACTTCAAAGACGGCGAAGTGCCGCTCACTATGGTCGAACACCCTGGCGGCGAATGGGTGATCGATGGCATCGACGTTAAAGAAGAGAGCGGCGAACGCGATGAGATCAGAGAAAAGTCGTTTTCTGCGGATGTCAAAGCCGAACGTATCGACCTCGATAATGTGAAGCTGCACGTCAATGTTCCTGCAAACGGGCGCGACAAAAAGAAGCTCAACATCTACGTTCGTCTGGTTTTAAAAAACCGCTGGTAGGTATAAGCGAATCTCTGAAGCAGCTTCCATGAAATTAAATTTCTACTCATTCGCGTCAGTTTTATCGGCCCTGGTGTTGCTGCAGGCTCTCGGGGCGCAGACAAAGGGTGGTTCAGCCCAGCAGCGCCCCGAAAAGAATCTGACGATTCCACCTGATACGGTGGCAATGCCCGACGGCGGCTTTTTGTCAGACATCGAAGGGAAATGGGATTGCGGTGAATTCGGTACCGTTGTTTTCAAACAGTCGGGCAGCAAAGTGACCGGCACCTACGGTGAAGACGGAAAAATCACCGGCACGCTCAAGGGCACCCGCTTTACCGGCACATGGAGCGAATCGGGTGGCAGCGCACGGGGGTCGTTTGACTTCACGACTTCTATCGAACGCAAGACGAACAGGCCAACAAACCTGCGGGGAAAATGGAAAAATGCCGGCGAGCGCAAATGGCAGCCCGCCCCATGGGAATGCGCGAACTGACAGAGATTGCGGTAGTACCACCGCAGATTGAGCTCTGCCCAACGCGCCACGGATATCTCGGCATCTTCGCGAAATACGATTTTAAAAAGGGCACAGACATCTATTCGCACGCGTCGCGGCCCGTGGCCGAAGACGAAGTGATTCTGCTGGTGACCCCTCGCGGCACCGTACCCATCGACATTAAGGTTCACACCGTGCGGCGCGCCGACGGGCTCAGAGACTACTTCGGTTTCGATTCTTTCATGAACCATTCGTGCGCGCCGAACACGATTTCAGTCGTGTATCCCGGTGATGCCGAAAATGGGCGCTACGCTACGCAGGCCGCGACCGACATCAAGGCTGGCGACGAAATTACCTGCAACTATCTGCTGTTCGACTGGGATTGTGACGGCCACTCGTTTGATTGCCTGTGTGGCGCGAAAGAATGTTTTGGGCGCATTGGTGGGTTCGGCAACCTGCCGTTCGAGAAGCAGCTGCGGCTTGCCGACGGACTCGATGACCCCACGTTTGCCCGCTTTGTCGCCAGCTCAGGTGAGCGGTTGAAGCCCTCTGCGCTTTCGCTCGAAGGGCAGTTGCGTTTGCGAAAACTCGGTTTGTGAATCAGACGGCCTTTATCATCGCTTCGCGGCGCTTTGTTTTTCTCTTTTCGCCGAACCCGGCTTTTTAACATAGCACTAAATGGAGGATATCAGCTTCAGGCAGACCCTGTTTTACTGTTTTGCCTTCGTGCTCACCGGCTCAGCGCTCGGTGTGGTCTTTCATCGTAACCCCGTTAAATCGGCGCTGTTTCTGGTAAGCTTTTTCATCGCGCTGGCGGCCACTTACGCGCTGATCGGCGCAGAAATTCTCGCGACGCTGCAGGTGCTTGTTTACGTCGGCGCGATTATGGTGCTATTTCTGTTTGTCATCATGCTCATTGCCGTACGCGAAGAGAACTTTGAAAGCCCTCTCAGCAATATCGGACGCACTTCTATCGTTACCGCATTATCTATCGCTTTTATCATTCAACTGCTTCTTCTGCTGCAGATTAGAACCGGGCGGGGCGACCTCAACCCCATTGCGCAACCGTCGACCACGCTTGCGGCCGGCAAGCAGCTGACCGACGCAGCGCAGGTTATTTCAGTCAGCCTGTTTCGCGATTACCTGGTTGCCTTTGAACTTGTTTCTCTATTGCTGCTTGTCGCCGTTGTTGGCGCGATCATGATTGCTAAAAAAAATCGACGTACCCATGAATGATCGCAACAACCGCAAAAGAGGTTCGCGCCCATGAATGATTTTCTATCTGTCAGGGCGATTGCCGTGCTGGGCTTCGTGCTGTTCACCATTGGTATTGCCGGCGTAATCACACGCCGCAATCTCATAGTTGTGCTCATGTCGATTGAGATTATGCTGAACGCAGTGAATCTCTTATTTGTGGCGTTCTCGCGAGGGTTCAACGACACGACTGGCCAAATCATGGTGCTTTTTGTCATGGCGATTGCCGCCGCCGAGTCGGCAATTGGTCTCGCGCTGGTGATCGCCCACTTTCGCAATTCGCATAGCATCACCACCGATGAGTTGCAGAACCTGAAGGATTCATGAACCGAGAGCTTATACCCTATTTTATCGTCGCGGTGCCATTGCTGCCGCTGGTCGCCGCGGTTATCAACGCAATTTTATTTGGTTGGGCTAGCCGCACGGGCTCACAGCGCGTTCAATACTGGACAATACTCGTGTCGATTTCTGCGGTACTTGCTGCGCTCGGTGCACATTTTGCCGTACTCAGCGTGCACCCTCCGCTGACGGGAGAAGGCACGGCGACGATTGTATCTCCTCTTCGCTGGCTGACGATGACCTACCCGCTGACGTTCAGCTGGGCAATCCGTTTTGATGCGCTGACGTCGATAATGGTGCCGGTAGTGCTCTTCGTGGGATTAATGGTGCAGATTTTCAGCGTTGGTTATCTGTACGACCGCAAATACGATATCGCACGCTATTTTGCTCTGTTGAGCTTTTTCATGTTCAGTATGCTGCTGCTCGTTGTTGCGGCGAACCTGTTTGTTTTTTTTGTCGGTTGGGAGGCCGTGGGGCTTTCGTCTTACAAGTTGATTTCATTCTATATTGACAAAGACGTCGCGCAGCGCGCCGGCAAAAAGGCGTTCATCATGAACCGCATCGGCGATGCAGCGCTGCTGCTCGGCGCTTTCGCAATTTTTCGGGCCGCAAACACGGGCGACTTTCGTGAAATCGCGCTCGCCTTCACCAAAGGCAGCGTCGCCGCGGGTTACGCCAATTTTATAGGTCTCATGATTTTCATTGGCGCTGCCGCGAAATCAGCGCAGTTTCCTCTTTATACATGGTTGCCTGACGCGATGACTGGCCCGACACCCGTTTCGGCGCTCATTCACGCGGCCACAATGGTGACGGCCGGCATTTTTTTGATGCTGCGCCTTGAGCCAGTGTTCGTCGTCGCGCCCGAAGCGTCACAGATCGTTTCGACAACGGGCGCCATAACCGCGCTTGGGGCTGCGTTTGTGGCTGCAGGCCAAACCGATATCAAGAAAATTCTGGCGTTCTCTACCGTCTCTCAGTTGGGACTCATGGTAATCGCTGTCGGCAGTGGGGCCTATGCAGCCGCTTTTTTTCACCTCTTCACGCACGCGTTCTTCAAGGCCATGCTCTTTTTGATCGCAGGGGCCATCATCACGTATGCGCACCATGAGCAGAATATTCGCCGCATGGGCGGATTAATCCGTTCACGGCCGGTGCTCGGCATTTTGTTCTGGCTCGCTCTGGCCTCGCTTGCCGGCTTGCCG
>JAKQXK010000228.1 GCA_029561505.1 Spirochaetota bacterium
AACTCACTTTACACGTGCAATCTTCGGGTTTCGGTAGGCTTCGGTGGGCCTAGAATCTATTGATCGAGTAGAAGCGGAGGGACAGAATGAACCGTAGCATCATGTGTATCATGGTAATGTGCGTAATGGCAGGCCCTTCCCTGTCGGCCGCTGCTGAATTTGCACCGAAGCAGATCGTCTATTCAACGGTCAATGCCCTGAGAATTCGGACAACGCCTTCTCTCGAAGGCAAGGCCATCGGATCTCTCATCAAAGGCGATAGCCTGCGCGTTATCAGGGTCACCGGAAATGCCATCACTATAGACAAGACAACAGGACGCTGGGTAGAATTTGATTTCGAGGGCAAGAAGGGCTATGCGTTTGCGGGTTTTCTTTCGGCTGACATGCCCCTCGTCGCGCATACTGAATCGGAGTGGAAAAAGATCACCGCAAAGAATGCGAAACATAAAGCGCAGATGATAAAAGAAATGGAAGATTGGGAGAAAGCGAATCCCAACGAGCAGAACTGTACGCCCGCAAGTTGTCAGGGAGAACTGGCATTTGCATTCGGATATCCGAAAGAATACCAAAAGGGCTGCACTGCGCGCAAGCTTGCGGCGATCAAAGAGCTGAGTGCCGATAAGGGAATTTCTTCACGCGAGGCGGTCTCTGAATACGGAGACGGTTATTGTTCCGGATGGGTCGAACGCGAAATTGTCGAGATGAATTGTAACCTCAGCGGCGATACGATGCCGGCTTTTCCTCTGCAATAAGCACCGTGTGAAAAAGCGAGTTCTTGTAAGAATATGCTTCACACTTGTTCTGATCGACGGTCTTCTCGCACGGCAGATTGACATTCCAGCGGGGCGTTTTCGCATGGGACGCAACGGTGCGGTTTTGCAGAACCAGGGACCTGCTTTTTGGGTAAATCTCAAGGCGTTTCGTATCGACGAAACACTGGTAACGTATGCGGAGTTTCGCCGGTTTGTCGCTGAAACGAAGTACGTAACAAGCGCCGAAAGAATCGGTTATGTGCTGGCGGCATTTGAAGGTATGGGAGAATACGAGTGGAAAAAGCTCAAGGGCGCAAGCTGGCGTGCACCTTTTGGCAAAGAGAGGGAGGCCGCGTGGCCTATGCATGATGATTTTCCTGTGACGGCAATCAGCTGGCAAGACGCCGACCACTATTGCCGCCACTACAGAAGACGCCTGCCAACCGAAGCTGAATGGGAATACGCGATGCGCGCGGGTTCACAGGGTACACGGTTTCCCTGGGGTGACTCGACACGCGACGAAAATGGATCTCATCGTCTGAACTATTGGCAAGGACGCGACCACAAACACAACGACAACGAAGATGGTTACATGTACCTCTCGCCGGTAAAGGCTTTTGCACCTAACGCCTGGGGCATCTATGATCCTGTTGGCAATGTGTGGCAATACACCGCCGATTGGTATGGGCTGTTCGATGAAAAAGAAAAAACTAATCCTAAAGGGCCGAAAACAGGTACCCGAAAGGTGGCGCGCGGTGGATCATGGTGGTGCTCTTTTCATGCGTGCAATGCTTTCGGGTTACACTACCGGGGTAAGTCGTTACCCGACGCGCCGTTCTCGAATAATGGCTTTCGCTGTGTTTCGCCATAAGGCCAAAGAAACGATCTCAAACTGGAAAACTTATTTAACCCTGCCCTGAATCCGTGCCGCACGCACGGGCCCAAAGACCAGCCGCTCCCCTTGACACCATGATTTCTCTGCCGTTTTGTTGAAGCCATGGAAGTAAGAGACAGTAATGGAAATGCCCTTGCCGATGGCGATTCAGTGACCTTAACCAAAGACCTGAAAGTTAAAGGTATGTCGGTCACGCTCAAGCGCGGCACGTTGGTCAAGAAAATTCGACTGACCGATGACCCCGCCGAGGTCGACTGCAAAGTCGGTGGCAGCGATATTGTGCTCAGAACGGAATTTCTAAAAAAGGCCTGAAGTAGAAACAGCTCGCCGGCAACGATGTTTAGCGTCCCTTGCTGATCGCGCGCGATTACCCATTGTACAAAACGGATTGCCGCTGCCGCACGGCCCACGCATTTGAGCCAGGCAATGCTTCTTGATTGTCGGTGCACAATGAAGAATAGCAGCAGACTGCAATTCTGGTTCTTTTCGCTGAGCCTCGTGTCGCTGCGCTGCGCCGACGTGGCGGTGACCTACGTCGTGACCCCCGACTTGCGCTGGGAGATAAATCCCCTCGTTTCTGTCGCCGGCCTCGGCTGGCTCGCGCTAATGGTAGCGAATGTACTTGGTGTAGCGCTTGTTGTCACGCTACTCTATTATTCAAGTACGAGGCCGCAATCGCAACATTCACTCTCACCGGGATATTCTCTCAGGGAATTCATTTCTCACTACCTCTATGGCGATCCGCATTCTTTTCGCAAGATCTACTACGTCGTGCCCCACAACAGAATCGCGATTGTGCACTATGCGGCCTACGTTTTTGTTCGCGTGCTTACCGTCTGGAGTCTCGTCGTGGTCGTGCACAACATATTCATCTGGCGGTCTGATTCGTTTCGCACCGTCATGGCCAATGCAAGCTTGTGGCTGGTCGTGTATGGTCTGTTAGTGCTTCTGGTTCCCGTCTATTCGCTGCGCTTTTTCAGCTCTCTCTACCGCGCGTACCGCGCGGGAGCATAACTTCTTTCGCACAGCAGAGCATTATGATTCGCCATTTGCCGTAATTTGCTGGCATAGGTAAATACCAGATAGTTGAGTATCGATGACGCGCGGCAGACTGGCGCGAACATGATGCCGGCTATGAAAGCGTACAAGGCAAGAGAGTTCTGGCGCTTTTCGAAAAGCAGCAGAAATATATAAGCTTTTGCTGCGGTTTTTTATCGTCTGGCGCAGATTCGATCGCGGCGTCGAGTGTGCGCGCTGCAGCCCCTGCGAACAAATACGAAGAACTTGCCACTTTATGGCCAAATATCTTGATTTGCTGGTATGAGAGGCGAAATGGTTAGCTTTCACAAAAAAGTTGCCGGATAACCCACGAGGCTATATTATCTACCTATCGATAGATAGATTGAGAAGAAAATCCGACTGATTAGTTAATAACGCCAAGGAGTTTATTATGACCGTAACCGTACCCAGAGCACCCCGCCCCGCGACCGAAGACCAGCGCCTCGCTGCGCTGCGACGCTACGAGATACTCGACAGCAAGAAAGAGCAGCTTTTTGACGATCTCACAAAACTTGCCGCTGAAATCTGCGATATGCCGGTGAGCCTCATTACCCTGGTCGACAAAGACCGTGTTTGGGTCAAATCGACCGTCGGGGTAGACGTCAACGAAATGCCGCGAGACGGCGTGGGTTGTTCGTACGCGATACTCGACGACAAGGGCCTCGTCGTGCCCGACATGACGGCCGACGCGCGATTTCCGCAACACAATGAGGGCGCTGAGGCCGGCCTGCAATTCTATGCAGGTACGCCGCTCAGAACCCACGACGGCCATAATCTCGGTACCCTCTGCGTGCTCGACAGCAAGCCCCGCGAGATGAATGAGACACAGCTCGAAAAACTGCGCATGCTGGCCCGACAGGCAATGGCGCAGATTGAGCTGCGCCATAACCTCGATCAGCTCGCGACAACCACGCGCAAGGCGATTTCGCTTGAAACACTCATTCGCCAATATACCTCGCGCAGCGTCTGGCAGC
>JAKQXK010000232.1 GCA_029561505.1 Spirochaetota bacterium
GCTTCAAATAATACGCGACCCGACGTGTCGCGTTTACTCCCGGTAAGACATGCGCAGCGAATGGCCGACCAGGGCTTCAGAAGCGAAAGAGATGCTCTATTTTGTTTCTGCGCTGGTGCCATTTCTCGGCATTGCCGCGGCCGTGATTGCGCTTGCAATCGCGCTGCAGGCTTTTCTGGGCGAAACGGCTGTGATTCTGATTACAGTCGCGGCGCTTGCGGCCGCGCCGCTGGCAACCTACCTTCGCTTTCCGGCATACTTGCGCAAAAAGGCAGAAGTGCGACCAAAGATTGCCCTTGACGGCAACCGTTTGGTCTTGCCCACGATGAGCGGTCAAGTTATCGAGATGACAATCGATGCGGAAACTCAAATGGAATTTGCCTATTACCATCTGCATGGCACGACCAACACCGGCGTGAGCCGCGGGCTATGGCTTGAGCTGAAGCGCGACAATGTGCGGGCGCTGATTACCGGCAACGGTGCCTTTACGCCGCCCGGGGGGATAGCGACCAAAAACGCGCCGCATGCACCGCTCAGTGAAAAAGTCTCCACGTTTGCATCTGACCTGATATTGATTCAATCTGAGTTGCGGCGCAGACTGGGCTTCTAGCATATATGCGTTCGTGCGATTAGCGCCTTCTCTTTTCGAGCAGGGGCGCCATTCTCGTAACAGGTTCTGACAGAAATCGATTGCGCCAATATTCAGGCGTAACCTTTTGGCCGCCATGTCACTTGCAGATATCGTCAAAGCCGCAGGCGCCGTAGCGAAGCGTTATGCGCCCCGCGAAGAAATTTTCGCGCATGGCACGCCGAGCGATGATGGCGTTTGTCTTGTTTTACAAGGTACGGTAGAGGTATTTCATCCGGGCGCCAGCGGCACGACGCGCGCGATCGCGGTACACAGCCCCGGTTCGTATTTCGGGCTTTCGGCCCTGCTGGGTATACCACGCTTTGAGACTGCCAAATCGGCTAACGCCGAATGCAAGGTGCTTTTTCTGCGAGAAGAAGATTTCTTGCGGTACCTGCGCGAAGACAAATCATTTCTTTCGCAGATATTTCGCAACACCCTGCAGCGCCTGCGCACGATTCCCGAACATCTCATTCGCAAACCCGATCGGGTTCTGCAGATTGACGAGATGTTCGGGCCGGGTGCGGCCGAAAAATTTGCGAAAATACGACAGCAGAACCTTGTTACGCTCGAATATCTCAATAAAATGCGAAACAAATACGTTTCGCCGGGCAAGAAACTCTTTGATCGCGAAAACGACGTCGATACAGACGTGTACTTGCTCGTCGAAGGGACGATCGAACAATACTGGAAAGATGAAGCTCTCGTAATTGCGCTCGAACCCGGCGCAATGTTTGGTTTCTTGAAATCAGCAGACAATCAGGGGCATGTATTGACTGCCCGCGCGGGCTCGACGACGGCGAAATTAATTGCTCTCGATGACGATATTCTCACCAAGATCAGTCATCTTGACGAACGCCTTGCGTATTCGATATTTCAAAATATGGTTTTGACGATCGCAATCGTCGAGAGCGAAATGATTCACCCGACTGAAATCTGAGCGTTCGTTTGATTCTCATCATACATTTTGAAGCGGGCCTTCAGATCAGAATCAGGTTTGAACTCAGGTTTTTTCGCAGTCGGCAAAGATTTGCAGCCGTGCGGTGGGCTAAGCATGCGTCTCAGCGATGTACAACCGCGTCGTCATGTTCATCTGGGCTGTTCACAGCATGATTCGCCAAAAAGAAATCGGGGAAAGCGCATTCTGAAAGTAAAAAAAAGGTTTCTGACTCAAGGCCTGCTATTTCTTTTACTGGCTACCCGGGCAAGCGCCGATATCGCCAACGGAAATTATTTTCCGATTGGCGACCGTACTGCGTTTCTCGCAAACACGGCCTGCGCTGACGGCAGAAGTTCAATGGCGGTGCTTTTTAATCCCGGGGCACTGGGCTTCGTTGAAAAGAGCAAAATCGCGCTCAGCGGCAACCTCTACTTCAATATGTCGAGCGACTACGAGCCGCTCGTTCGCTTTAATGGTGAGGGCCAAAACGTGCGCATCTCGGGCTTCAATTCTGTGCCAAACTCTGCAGTCAGCATCTATAAATGGGGAGAAACCACTCTGGCGATTTCGGTACTCGTGCCCGAGTATTATCAATCAGGTGTCTTGCAGAAGATTAACCTGACCGGCTTCAACGCCGTCATTCAATTCGATACGCGCCAGCAAGATCTCTGGCTCGGGGCATCGCTCGCCCGCGTCTGGCGCGAGAAATATGGTCTTGGCTTCTCGGTTTTTGGTACGCGTTATAGCAGCTATAACGCAATGAGCATAGCAGGTTCTTATGTGATTGGCGCCAATCAGGCTACGAGCAGCTCAATCTCTCACACTGAAGGCGCGGCACACAGCGTCGAGACCGTGTTGGGTTTTTTCTGGAAACCGGAAAACTGGCTTTCAACCGGCGTCAAATTTTCTCCGCCGGGCATTCGGCTTCAGGGGTCAGGTACGTACTATTCATCGACGGTTATCACCACGGCCGGTGCGCAGTCGGCAACCACAGAAGACAGGCCTGACCAGAGATATTTTTACCAGCGTCCGGCGCAGCTATCTGCCGGCGTACAGCTGCAGGTGCTCGACCAGTGGAAATGGTACGTTGATTTGAATATGCAGTTTCCGATAGCTTTTCAAGAGATGCCTGCGGTCGCGAGTACCGCGAGCTACAATATGCAAACGACTGTGCGGGCTTCAACAGGTCTCGAATACCAAATCAACAAAACCTGGAGCGTACTTTCTGGCTTTGCGTATTTACCTTCTGCCGTGCCCGCGATTGAGCCGCGTTACGCTGGCATGGCGCGCCTCACAGCGTTTCTCGTGACTGCTGGCGTTATCTATTCAGACGAGCACGTGCGTACGGGTCTCGGAGCGTTTTTTATAACCGCCCAGGGGGGCATACAGATTGATGCGACGGCGAACAACACCGCTAACCTGGGCTTGACTGGCCTCGGAGCATTGCTCACGTCGAGTTACGAGTTTTGATGCTCGCCGCATGCGAAAAAAGAAATTGCTAGAACCAGCACCCAGCCTGTACCATAATAGCCGTGGCGTTGATTTGCAGGTTTCGCGACAGATCAAGGTTAACCGTAGCCGGGCCTAACCTGAGGCCCAGGCCTGCAGTAATCTGGTTCGACACCAGAATCGGTCTGAAGCTTGCCGAATCTTTGAGCACAAGGGTGGCGGTGTCACTTGTGCGTATCGTATCAGACGCGGTGGCCGTTGACGAGGTAACGAGAAAGTCGCCAGTCACCGTATTCGAAAGTGAAGCTCTACCATTATGCAAAGAAGTCAAAATTCCCATTCGGCCCGTGAATATCCACAGAAATGGTTTTGAGATGATGAGGCCGGTTGTGAGCGATATGACATCCCACTTGAGCTTGAACTCGTCGCGAAAGCGAAAGTCACCCCTCGCGGTTGTGCCGCTCGCGGCATCGCCGTCAGGGTCGAACTCAATGTTACGTATGATATCGCGAAATGACGCCGTCAGAGTGCCGTGCATATAGCCGATGTCGAGCGGGGTCGTGATGGCGGGGCTGTACCACGCATCGCCGTTTTTTTTGATCTGTCTGGTGAGCGAAGCACCGAGGCTAAAAGGCTGCAGCGCATAACCATCACCCGATTGATTGAAGTCAATTTCTGGCATATAGAATGAACGCACCTGCAGCGCCAGATTATCGCTCAGTTTCATGCCACCGACGATGTTCACAGAATAGAGAATTGAAGAATTGAGTCTCTGGCCCGCACCGATCTTGTCGGGTTGAATCCATGCCGCAGATGGTTCAAGTTGAAAATTCGGCAGCCATGCTTCTTGGCGCTGCACACCAATCGTCGAAGAAAATGCTGCCGAGTTCACGATGGGTTGTCCCGCCACTGAGGCCAGGCCGTAAAAAACTATGCCCAGCCCGCGATCAAGCAGGTTGAGCGCGCGCTGCACGTTCGCTGCACTCGTGTCAAAAGTTGCATCGTAGACTGTGAGTTCAGCGCGCAACGACACTGTAAGCAGGTGCGCGATGGCCAAAATGCGCAAGAGCTTCACCATACGCGCGCCCCAACATAGAAGTTCAGCGATGCGCGCTGCTGTGTTTTCGGAAACTCAACAGCATTAATTTCTATCGCGAGCCCCGCGATCAGTGCATCTTCGAGAAATTTCTGGTCGATGCCCAGACGCAAAAAAATTGCGTACGAGCGGTCAATTTTGGCGAGCGTGTCGCGTGCTTCGGGATAAAGTTCAGAAGCCTCTTTGAATGTGAACGTACCCAAAGGGGTCAGCGTTCGGTCATAAACGGGAAGCTGAAACCCGAGACCGAGGCTCCAGTCGATATTCCAGTGCCTGAATATCTGCCGAAAATCTGCCTTAATCTGTGAATGGCTCGGGTAAAAAAGTTTATCTGCGTTGCCCGCAGTGTCTTTGGGCAATTCGATATCACCTTTATAGGCGGTATATTGCGCGCGCACCGCAAACAGATTCGCGTCTTCGCGCCAGAGCGTCAATGGCAGCGTCGAGATGACAGCGAATTCGGCGCCCGCGTTTTGTTTCACGAACTCATCATTGCTGAAAATGCGATTGAAGCCGGCCGCCACCGCGATCTGAAAGTTGCGCTCGCCCTTATTTGGGTCAGCTTGCAGCGCGACAGAGCTCAAGACCAGAGCAGAACCTGCAAGCAAAAGATGGGCGCGCCGCCGCATTCGGGTTGAGCTGAACAACGATTGTAGCGCGACAAGCATTCTGGCAAGCGTAGCCACCCCGGCAGAAAAAAACACCTCGTACCTATCCGCGGCAAGAGACGCCGTTTTCACATCTGACGCCCCATTCATGACGCC
This sequence comes from Spirochaetota bacterium, assembly GCA_029561505.1. Classification (GTDB taxonomy): domain Bacteria; phylum Spirochaetota; class Leptospiria; order Turneriellales; family Turneriellaceae; genus Turneriella. The sequence goes on from JAKQXK010000232.1 coordinate 4,878, forward strand.
ACGAACCACGCGACAAACTGACGTACGCCGGCAAATTGTCCGCATGGTGGCGAGCGACAAGTTGAAGGCATATCTGAGCGAGCGTGCCGGCGCGCCGGTCGAGATCAACGAGTTTCGCCAGCTCTCGGGCGGCGCCTGTCAGGATAACTATCTCGTTGCGATGTCTCATGGTGGTTCGACTGCGCTCACCAACCATGAGACATGTGTTTTGCGTACCGACAAAGGTGGCGCTCTGCTCGGCAGCCTTTCGCGCGCGCAAGAATACCAGGTGATAGAACGCGCCGTTGCCGCGGGTGTGCTGACGCCCCCCGTGAAGTGGCTGAGCGAAGATACCTCGATCGTCGGCCACCCGTTCTATCTGATGCAGAAGATCGAAGGCACCGCAAACCCACGCGAAATTCTCAAGAGCAAAAAAATCGATTTTAAAAAATTAGCGGCGGATATAGCAACCAATCTGGCGAAAATTCACAGCGTAGAATATGGTTCACAGGTTCTGCCGTTTCTTGACCGCAAGTTGCGGCCTGGCACCACCGATGTGGCGCTCACTGCGGTCGCCGATTGCCGCCGCCTGCTCGACGAATTGCCGGGCGGCTACCCGGGCATCGAACTCTGCCTCAACTGGGCCGAAGCCAATGCGCCCGTGACCGACACGATTGTGCTCGCGCACAGTGACTTTCGCAGCGGCAACTTCATGGTAGATGTCGCGGGTGGTGGCAATCTGACGGGAATACTCGACTGGGAATTCGCGCACTGGAGCGACCGCCACGAAGACATCGGCTACATTCGCATGCGCGATTGGCGCTTTGGCAAAGTAAAAAATGAAGTAGGCGGATTTTCTTCTGCAGAAGATTTTTATCCGCACTACGAAGCGGCTTCGCAGACAAAGATTGACCCGGTCAAGGTTCGCTACTGGGAAGTCATGGGCAACCTTCGCTGGGCAATCGGCGCGGCGCAGCAGGGTGAACGCCATCTGTCTGGCAAAGACAAAGGCATCGAGTTCGCCTCGATCGGCCGCCGAGTCGCCGAAATGGAACTCGAGGCAATGCGCCTGATTGAGGGCAGCGCTCTGAATTAGAAGTAAGGAAACCAAATGCAATACAGACCCGAACACACAGACCTTCTCGATGCAATTCAGGAGTTCTTAATTAAAGAAGTTTTGCCCGCCGTTAAAGACAACGACGCCGTCGCCTACAAAACCCTCGTCTCGTGGAACATGCTCGGCGTTGTCTCGCGTGAGCTAAAGAACGGCAGAACGCTGCTTGAGCAAGATACCGCGGCACTCGCGCAGATGCTCGGCGAAAAAATCAATCCTCACGAATTTGCCGACCGCGCGCTGTGGCAAAAGGCGCAGCAGTTGTCAGTTGCTGCCGCAAAGTCGATTCGCAGAAGTAAGGCGAGTGTAGCCAGCGCAGAGTGGCAAACGGTGAAAGAAATTCTGAAGCACAATCTGCAGATTTCGAATCCGCGGTATGGTACTGATTAGAATTTCACAAAGGACAAGGTAACCACATATGAATCTCATGATTTTTTTCGGCATCATTGCCGGTTCTATTCTCGGCGCGATGTTCATCAACAAAATCAAAGGCGTGAAGGCGCACTACCTCGATGAATTCAAACCCGAGCTGGGCGAAGAGGTCAGGCACCGCGAGGCAGGGGCCGACTTTCACATGGTAACGAATCTCGGTCGCGCCATGGTGATGTCATTTGCACGCATGCGTCGTGCCGAGGTGATCGTGACGAACCAACGTTTTGTCATTGGTCAGAAAGTTTTTCTGGGTAAACGCTATATGATCACGCACGTGATTAAGCTCGACTCGGCAGCCGGCGATTCAGCCGAAGTAGATAAGCTGACGGGTGGGCTTTACGCGAAGGGTTACGTGATCTATCTCGCGCTGCGCAAGAATGTTTCGACAGAACTCGACGGCAAGAAGCCGTTTATCAAATTCATTCCCGAAGCGACCGGCAGCGCGACGAACATCGAACACCTGCGGCTCTATACCGATGCGCCCGAGAAGTTGTTCGCGGCGATAGTAAACAAGAATTGACCACGCTTGCTGCAAGCAAAAATGCTTTACAGTCTCGAAATGATCGTTGCAACTATGCCGTGAAGCAGATTCACATTGAATTCGATCAAGAAGCCGATGGCAGGTTCATCGCCGAGGCTACAGAAATGCCGGGTGTCATGGCGTATGGCAAGACCCGCGAAGAAGCCTTAGCCCTGTGCGAGGCCCTTGCGTTGCGCGTGATGGCCGACCAACTGGACAGCGGTGAGCTGAATGCAGATTCTCTTCAGATTTCTATTTCTGCTTAATGTCTGATTGGTCATCAAGAAAAGCCAAGCAGGTACTGGCAGCTTTGCTGCGAATAGGCTGGCGTCTAAAAAGGCAGTCAGGTTCTCACAAGATACTTGAGCGTTCGGGTTACCCTGACTATGTTTTTGCATTTCATGACGGTGTCGAAATCGGCCCTGTGATGCTAAAAAAAATCGCAAGGCATACCGGCTTAAAACCTGAGGACTTATGATTGAGCTCATTTTTATTCGCCATGGCCAGG
>JAKQXK010000233.1 GCA_029561505.1 Spirochaetota bacterium
ACCGACTGTCACAGGACCAAAAAGACAGCCGCGGCCGACCTCATCAACACCAATCAAGCCCTGCCAGGTCTTGCCGGTTTCATCAAAAAAAAACCGCGCAAGAGCGCGGTTTCGATCTGCCAGCTGTGAAACAGGCTTACGCAGGTGTTTCAGCGGCTGCTGGCGCTTCTGCCGCTGGTTGCGGTTTAGACGCCTTATATGCCTGAGCGGCCGTGAACAGCGAGTCTTTCACTGGCTTACGCACGATTTCTTTGAGGCGGCTACCTTTGCCCGACTTGTCGCGCAGGTAATAGAGCTTCGCGCGGCGCACTTTGCTCGAGCGAATTTTTTCTACTTTCTCAACAGTCGGTGCATAAAGAGGGAAAATTCGCTCAACGCCGACGTCAAAGCTGACACGACGAACAGTGAAGGTTTTGCCAGCGCCTTGGTTCTGAATGGCGATCACTAGGCCTTCATAGATCTGAATACGCTCTTTGGCGCCTTCTTTGATTTTATAGTGTACTTTTACCGTATCGCCGACCGAAAAGTCGACCGGGCGGTTAACCACGTCGTAGTGGAGTTTCTGGAGAATCTGATTCAGCATCCGTCTTTATTGGCAGTTGAGACAGGCCGTCAACGGTTGTTGAGGTTCAGGGGGGATATCTCACGTTGCCAAAGTCGGCGGCAGACAGGCTGCTACCTGGTTTCGACCCCGGTCTTTTGCCGCATAAAGCCAATGGTCCGCAGCAGCCACGGCGGTCTGCATATCATCGTCGGGACTGCACTGGTTTACCCCAAAACTCATAGTCACGCTGAGCCCCCCAGCCGAGACCGGTTCAGAGGCCACGGAAAGACGCAGCCGCTCGGCTAACCGCATTGCCGCGGTCAGATCTGTTTCGGGCAAAATGAGCAGAAACTCTTCACCCCCCCAGCGACCGGCAAAGTCGGCGATCCGCTTTACCCCGTTTAGACGGGCTGCGACGGCGCGCAGCACCTGATCACCCGTATTATGGCCGAACCGGTCATTCACCTGCTTAAAGTGGTCAATATCACCGATTATGAGACTCAACGGACGCTCGTACCGCCGGGCAATGTGCAATTGCCGGCGCAGTTCTGCCTCTAACCGTCTGCGGTTCGCGAGACCCGTCAGAAGATCTGTGGTTGCCTGGCGCTTCAGTGCGCGGTGCATGCGGATTTTATCGGTCACGTCGGTGTAAACCCACACATGCCCACGGTAATCTGAGTCGATAAATATGGGATAATAATGCCGCTCGAGCCAGCGCCCATCTTTGAGGGAGAATAGCTCACCTTTAACTGCCCGCTTTTCGGCGAGGCGGGCCTCGACGCTCTGCAAGAATAGCTCTGGTTCGACAAACGCCTCTTTAGCGGCCGCGGCTGAAACTTCGCAGGGGATGCTTGCGAACTCAGTTGCCGAAAGACCAATGTTAAAAAGGTCTAGAAACGCCTGATTGACAAAGCTAACCTGCCGGTTTTCGTCTTCGAGCAGAATCGCGAGGTGTAGCTGATCGAGCAGGCCTGTGAACCGGTGCTGGCCGAGGCGCAGGTTCGCGAGTAATGCGCTGTCTGAGTCCATTTGTATTATTGGACGAACTTTGGGCGCGGTTAACGACGCGCAACTTCGACTTGCCTTTGTCAGGGCATTTTTGGTCATGATCGGGTGCCAAAAAAGTACCGCACGCTGGCTTTGAGCGTACTCGTCTGGGTGAACAGTTGTGGTAATGCAACCACGACCCCAGACCTACTCGACGCCAAAGGACTTTTGACTGACGTGACTTCGCCCGCGATTCTGTCGCCGGCTCCGTCGGGGGGTGGCCGGGCACCAAACCTGACCGCAAAGCTGATTTGGGCGACGAAGATACCTGCCAAATATTATGAGGTTGAAGTCACGTCAGATGCAGCGTACCAGAACCCGATCAGCGGCAGCCCTTTTCGAGTGGTAGCTCCGACAACTGAACTGACTATCAATTTGCCCGATGCCGTGCGCTATTACTGGCGCGTGCGCACGAATTATAACAGCCCGGGCGTGTGGTCGAATGGCTATTTCGACGCGATGAATTCATCGGTGCACGTCTTTTGCCCGCAGGCGAGCGCGACATGCGACGACGCGGGCCAGTCGGGCAACAAGTCGCACCCATTTCGCACCATCAGCGGCGCACTTGCTTATGCACGCAGCACGACCGTGAGTGATATTCTCGTCGCGCACCGGGGCGGCACCGCAAGTTACAACGATACGATGATTGTGATTTCTGGTGTGAATCTCAAGGGTGGTTACACCGCAACATTTCTTGAGGCTGACCGCAGCATGACCGATGCGAACAAAGCACGCGTGGCTTATTCGGGCACGGTCTTGTTTGCTTTGAATATCATTGCGGCGACAACGGTTGAAGGTTTCAACATGATTGCCACCGGCACTGCGAGTACCATTGCTCTCGTCGCTGGCTCTGATAACAACCTCACGCTGCAATACAACCGAATCGAGACCACCGTGGCGCAACCTGGGCCTTCTTATGGTGTGTTGGTGCAGAACAGCGGCACATCGCACGCCACAGGGCCATTGGTTGCGCACAACGCGATCGTTAGTGGCAACGTTGCAACTGCCGGCAGCACCACAGCAGCCATTCGCCTCGAAAACAGCACCCCCCGCATAAGAAACAATTATGTTAAATCAGGGACGATTGTACAAGGCATAACCGATTTTCTTTCTTTATCGGCCGGCATTCTGAGCACCAACTCCGACCCGCTCGCGGTCAATAATGTCATCGTCGCCAATACGATTTCGGGCGGCAATTTCGCGTGGAGTATCGGTGTTTATCATTTCTCTGCAAACGGCGGCACGTATAGCAACAACACGATAGCAACCCTCTCATCGCTCGGCAATACGTATGCGTTAGCCATAAATGGCGGTACCGGCAAGCCGCTGCTGACCAACAATATTCTCTTTAACGCAGCTGGGGGTAGTGTTTTTTATGAATGGAATTCGGCCGACAATCCAGTTTCGCTACACAACAACGCCTTCATTGGTGATTCAGGCGGCATTCATTACAGCAACAGCGGTGGCACGGCAATAAGAAGCGGCAACGCAAACCTAGCAAATATCAATTCGTCTGCCGCGACGAATGGTGGAGCTACCGCAACGGTGGCTGGCAACATAACACCTCTTTCTAATTCGTGCATACCATTCATTAACTACGCAGGCGATGACTGGCGTCTGCAACAGAACAGCTGCTCTGCAAGCGAATGGCGCGATCTCAGGTATGGCGGGCGCGACACGAACGCAGCAAATTGTGGCACCGGCAGCACTGACTGCGGAGGAGTAACGAACGATCTCAATGCGACGGCGCGTACAGCAATCAACAGCGGCTCGTCGCCACTCACTAACGCTGCCGGCTACAGCATGGGTGCGTATGAACAGGACTAGCTATGCGTTTTCACAGCTAATGCAGCAAACCCGGTTCTTCGGCAAATATATCACGCAGAGCATCAACAAACGGTCGGTTTTGAAATCGTAAATCGTGCGCTGCTTTTTCGCTGCTGATCTTGATGCCCAGCCCAAGCGGTATCTTGAACACGCGTGCGCCCTTGCCCGAAGCCTCATGCCAGGCCGACAAAAAATCGGCGAAGTCGCGCGTATCGCCGCTCGTGTTATAAGCCTGCCCGATTGAGTTGTCACTTTCAAGCGACGCAACGACTGCATCGGCGACGTCACCTGCATAGACGAGCGGCCAGCCAATCGCGGGCAGCGGCAAAAAAGGCAGCTTCATGGCCAGTTTGAAATAGGGCATAATGTTTTCGTCGCGTGCACCGTAGACACCCGAGGGCCTCAGAGTGGTGAGGCCAATACCGTATTGTGTCGAAAGCTGCCACGCCAGCTCTTCGCTGAGCTGCTTGGTCGCGCGGTATGCGCCGCCTTCGCGTTTTGCCCCGTTTAGCTGCTCTGATGTTTCGTTAATTTCGTAGGCGAGTGTGAACTTGTAGAGACCGATCGTGCTGATGTGCACCGCGCGTTTGATCTTGTTTTTCTGCATTGCGCCAAAAACATTTTCTGTGCCGGTTTTGTTGGGCAGATAGTTTGATTGCCAGTCAAGGTTGGTGAGCCGATAGAGAGCAGCATTCGAGACAACTGCGTCTGCGCCCACGAATGCATCGGTGAGCGAACGCGCATCGGCGAGATCTGCCCTGCGAAACGTGACACCCTCGCGCGACAAAAAAGCAGCCTTATCAGGATTTCTCACAACCCCAATCACATTGGCACCGCGCTTTAAAAGCGCCCTGCATATATATGCGCCAATCATTCCCGAGGCGCCGGTAACCGCAATCGTCTTGTCTTTAAGTACCATACGCTACCTGACGGTGCAGCCGAGAGCGTGGCGAGCAGAAAACGATTCGCGCGCTATGGCACGTGGTGGCGCAAGTCTTTTCGTAAGATTTTCCCCACCGGGCTCTTGGGCAGAGAATCTTTGAACACGTATTGCCGGGGTACCTTGTACTGAATCAGTTTATCAGCGAGATATGCCCTGATTTCTTCACCGCTCGACTGCATGCCTGGCTTGATCACAACAAATGCCCGGCCCACTTCGCCCAGATAGTCATCTTTCACACCCACGACGCAGGCCTCGAGCACTGCCGGGTGATGGTAGAGCACCTCTTCGATTTCGGCGGGGTATACATTGTAGCCGCCGGTGATGATCAGGTCTTTCTTGCGATCGACTATACTGAAATAGCCGTCTTCGTCCATGCGACCGATGTCACCGGTGTAGAGCCAGCCGTCTTGAATTGTCGCGGCCGTTGCTTCGGGGTTTTGCCAATAACCGATCATGAGGTCGGGGCTTAGCAGAATTATCTCTCCCTCTTTATCGGGCGGCAAAAGTTCGCCGGTCTTTTCGTCGATGATCGCCATGAGCGTGTCGGGCCAGGGAAGGCCAATCGACTTCTCTTTTTTCATGCCATAAAGGGGGTTCGCACACTTGGCGGTGACCGATTCGGTGAGACCATAACCTTCGATCAGCGTGCCGCCGGTTTTTTCTTTGAAGGCAATTTTGAGTGCTTCGGGCACCGGGGCCGCGCCAACGAAACAGGCGCGCAGGTTTGCCTTTCTGAGTTTTGCGAAATTCTTATGGTTCAGCATCGCGTTGTACATCGTCGGTACACCCGCAAAAACAGTGATGCCATCTTTTTCGAAATGGCGTATTGCCTGCGCTTCGTCCCATCTGGGCATGAGAACCATTTTTCCGCCTGAGCTGAGCGAGAGGTTGAGACCAATGCTGATGCCAAACCCGTGAAAAAATGGCAGCACGCAGAGGCCAATATCGTTTTTACTCAAATCACCCCAGGTGCGCGCCTGCGTCATGTTGACGACCATCGCGTGGTGAGAGAGCACAACGCCTTTTGAGACGCCCGTTGTGCCGCCTGTATAGATCATCACCGCGGTATCAGAGCCGGCAATCTGAACGGGTTCAGCTGAGCGGTGCCGGTACTCTCGCAGCACGCCGGCGAATGTACTGAGGTTTGCGCGCGTAAAATCGGGTAGCGGTTTCCCCAGGGACTTTTTCTTCAGACGAAACAGCATATTCTTGGGAAAAGGCAGGTATTCGCTGACGTCGGCCGCGACTGCAGGTATATCGGCGTTCTGCTGCAAGAGTGCAGAAACCTTGTCGTAAAGTAGGTCGAGAAATACGACGAGCTTCGCGCCCGAATTTCTGAACTTGTATTCTGCTTCGGTGGGTGTGTCGAGCGGGCTCGCCGGTACGGCAACGGCGCCGCATTTCAATATCGCGTAGTAGACGATCACAAAATGCGGGCTGTTGGGCAGCATCAGAAATACCCGGTCACCTTTTTTGACCCCCTGCTCGGCGAAGTACGCCGCGAATGCATTGGCCGACGCCTCGACCTGTGCGTAGCTCAGCGACTTACCAAGAAATTTGAGCGCGATGCGGTGCGCATTTTCGGCACAGCTCGCTGCAAAAAGTTCTGGCAGTGTCTCTTTCGGGTACGCCAGACTCGGCGGCACATGCCTGTCGTAGTGCTTCAGCCAGGGTTTGTGAATTTTGTCTGGGTCTGGGTTGATTGTCATATTGCCCCTACATCGATATGGATCCTTTTCTGAATTCGCTGCGGCCAATCAGCACGTTCAGAATAAACGGCTGTTTCTTCGCGAGGCTTTTCTTGAGCGCCGTCAGGCCGGCCTTGATCTGCGTGGGTTTTGAAATCGTTTTGCCCGCTCCGCCAAATGTTTTGCTGATCTCTTCGTAGTGTGAATAGTTCAGCATGCAGGCGACGTCGTCTTTTAAGAACTCGATCTGGTCGCGGTAGATCTGTGTCCAGCAGGCGTCGTTACCGATGATTGCGCCGACGGGCAGCTTGTGGCGCACGAATGTGTCAAACTCCATAATGCTATAGCCCGCCGAACCGTCGCCATACAGAATCACGACATCGTAGTCGGGCCGCGCGACTTTTGCGCCAAGGGCGAAACCAGCGCCGACGCCGAGGGTGCCGAAGACACCGGGGTCAAGCCATGTGAGCGGCCCGCCGGGGCGCAGTGCGTAAGCGCCGGTTGCGACAAAATCGCCGCCATCAGCAATGAGAATTGTCTTCTTCGCGAGAACCGGCGCAGCTTTGAGAAAAAAATCTACCGGGTTGATATATTTCATTTTCTCAGAGGCAGCCTTGGTAATTTCGCTCTCACGCGCCTGCTCGCGTTCAGCGAGCGTGCGCTTCCAACCGGCAAGGCGCTGCGCGTCGGCTCTGATGCCCTTTTCACGCAGCTTCATCAGCAGCGTGCCTGCGTCGACGCGCGCGGCGATATCAGGCCGTTTGTTTTTTTTCAGGTCGTGCCGATCGAGATTCACGTTGATCTGAAATGCGCGTCGGTTGATGTGCGCACCGTAGTTGAGCCTGAAATCTGCCGGTACGCCCAGAAGCATCACCAAATCACATTCGCGCAGCGCCTCTTTGCGCTTTTGCTTGAACTGCATTGGATTTTTTTCACCGAGCAGCCCGCGCGCCATACCTGAGAGGTACACCGGAACCCCGAGGTTTTCGAGCGCGGCACGCACGCGGTCGGCGTCGCGCGCGTCGCGCAGCACCTGGCTGCCCGCGAGCACGAGCGGGCGTTCAGCTTTGGCGAGCGCGCGCTCGATTTTGCTGAGCAGGTTGTCAGAAATAAAATGCGGCTGGTTTTCAGTGGGTTGCGGAATCGTGACACTCTTCGCAGCGCCAAAAAGGCGGGCGACATGAAACTTCAGATAGCTGCGCGTGAGTTTCGCCATAAAACTCTTGCCTTTAGGTGCAGCTTCACCGTACCACTCGCGCACAATTTTTTCTTCGTAAAGCAAGTCGACCGGAATCTCGACGAAGACCGGGCCCGGCACGCCACCCGCGGCAACGGCGAAAGCTTTCGTCAGAGTCGGCGCAATCTGTTTCAGGCGATTCACGCGAAACGCGCGCTTCACATTCGATTTAATGAGTTCAATCTGGTCGATGTCTTGCAGCGAGCCCCTGCCCCTGAGCGCTGTCGCCGTCGCGCCCCCAATCAAAACGACAGGCGACTGAGCCATGAGCGCGTTGCGCACTGCGGTGATCGTGTTGGTGACTCCCGGCCCAGCCGTAACGACCGCCACACCGGGAACACCCCTGAGGCGCGCCCACGCGTCGGCAGCAAAAACCGCGTTCACCTCGTGGCGTGTGTCGACGACGCGAATGCCCCGCCTTTTGCTTTCAACCAGAATCGGCGACACATGGCCACCGATCAGGGTGAAGAGAGCATCTACCTTGTGCGCGGCAATCACCCTTGCCGCTATTTCTCCGCCATTCATGCGCACGGCTGCCAGCTGCGCCTAACCCCGTCAACTAAATAGATTAAACGGTCTTTATTTCTTAATATAACAAAGCGATTTTTGCCCGGCGGTATGTCACCTGCTTCAGGCTTTGGGCAACCCCTGCTTCACGCCGTCATGTTTCATCATTGTGATGCCCCAATTGCGCAGAGTTTCGATAATTGGTATTGCGGTCTTGCCGAGAGCCGTGAGTTCGTATTCTACTTTGGGCGGTATCACTTCGTAGACAATACGCTTAAGCAGTTGGTCTTTTTCGAGCTCTTTGAGCTGCGTTGACAGCATCTTGTGGGTGATGCCGTCGAGACTCGTTTTCAGCTCACCGTAGCGTTTCTTCTGTTCTCTGAGGCGCCAGAGAATCGGCATTTTCCATTTACCGCCGATTTTGCCCAATGCATACTCTACAGGGTTATTGTACGTTTTTCCATGCTGAACGAATTTGGGCACAGCCTAAGCTGATCGGCAGAGATGCGGCGACAAGGGGATATATAACGAAATCATATTATACTTACTTTTTAGATAGTACTAACTTTATAAATTATATAGCCGTTTTAGTTCTGCTTTGATATATTCGCCTCACTATGAAAATACGAACATTAATGCTCTCAGCGCTCATGGCTATGGCAGCCTGCAAGACCACAGAAAAAGTTGGTTACCAACACCCGCACGGCGCCCCAAGCAAGGGAAAAATACTCATGGTTGTCGGCAGCCCGACCATCTCGCAGCAGACCAAATGGCCGATTGGTTTCTGGGCTGCTGAACTTACGCACCCGATGCACATCTTCGAACAAGCGGGTTATACAGTTGAGATCACCAGCACCGCCGGGGGCAAAATCGAAATGGATGCTTATTCAAACCCGACTGACAAGAGCGGCTATTCGGCGCATGACGTGATTTCGCTGGGCTATCTGCAGAAAAAAGAATTTCAGGCCAAGCTGGCGAATACGCGCAAGTTTACTGAGGTCAAAACATCTGATTATGCTGCGATCTTTCTTGTCGGCGGCCAGTCACCAATGTACACCTTCAAGGGAAACACTGATCTGCAGAAAACTTTTGCGACATTTTACGAGTCAGGCAAACCTGCCGCAGCAGTCTGCCACTCGACGACGCTTCTGCTCGAAGCCAAAAAATCGAACGGAGACCTGCTCGTTAAAGGCAAAACCTGGACTGGTTTCGCAGACGCAGAAGAGAAATACGCCGATGACTTCGTGAAGATGAAAATTCAGCCATACTGGATAGAAACCGAAGCGCGCAAACTATCGGGTACGACTTTCAAGGTACAGCCCGCTTTCACGCCTTATGCAATTCTGGACGGCAACCTCGTTACGGGTCAGCAGCAGAACAGCGGTGCCCTCGCCGCCGAATTCGTGCTCGACCTGCTAAACAAGAAATAGCAGCGTATGCTGAAGGACATTACTTTGGCATTCTTCGCCGCACCACTAGGTGCGGCACTTTTTGCTAACCCCGTTGACATCTATTCGCCAGAGTCGATGGCAAAAATTTCGGGCACAGCCTTTGTGAATACCGGCAATGTCGAGCGCGTGCTTCTGCGCGGCGAAGCCGCGTTTTCTCACCACAACCCGCTGTGGGCCGCGGCGACGACGAACTCGTATCTTTGGGGCACCTTCGGTTCATTTCGCACAGAGAACGACTGGTCGAGTCGCAATCATCTTTACTTGTTTCCAGAAGCCCGAATCTATCCTTTTGCCATGCATTGGTTAGAGACGAGTTACCGCCGCAGAATAGACGTGCGTAACCAGGCGGGGGCCGGCGCAACCTGGGCAATCGTCTCGGCACCGCAGACTATCCTCAAACTATCGTTGATGCTTTCGGGCGAGGCCACCGATTACGCTGCAGCGGCAAATTTACCAGACGGCGCTCTGCAATCGACAGAGCGGCCGCTCATGCGCGGCACGCCCCGACTCTACTTTCGCCAGAATCTGGGTAGCGAGTCGACGGCGCTGATTTCAGAACTATGGTACCAGCAGGCGCTGCAGACGCAGAATGACTACCGCTGGCATTGGGAAACCGGTATCGAATGGGCGCTCGGCCAAACGCTGAGCCTTAAAACCCTGCTCGTTTACCACTACGAATCGGCAATACCCCAGCGCGTTGTACGCGAAGACCTCGCCTGGACATTTGGCGTCTCGGCAAAATTCGTCTCAGATAAACCTCAAACCAAAGGAGAACCAAAATGAAAATTGCAATTATAGGCAGCGGCAACGTCGGTAGTGCGCTGGCAGAAAAATGGAGCGCCGCAGGCCACGCCGTGGCATTTGGCACGCGCGAACCTTCTAATTTTAAGGGCAAAGCAGCTGCAGAACGTGGCGGCATTGCGGTCACGACTATCGCCGCTGCAGTAGCTTCAGCCGAGGTGATTCTGCTCGCAACACCTGCGACGGCGGCCATCGATGTGGCCAAATCTCTCGGCGACACAACCGGCAAGGTGATTATTGATGCGATGAATATCGTCGGCGGGCGCGGGCCTGAAGGTTTTCGCTCAACTGCTGCAGCGATTCTGGCGCACACGCAGACGCGCGATGTGGTGAAATGTTTCAACACCACCGGCTTCAACAACATGCAGAACACCGTTTACGGCGCTGAGCGCATCGACATGTTCATGGCAGGCGACAGCAAAGGCGCAAAAGAGCGGGCAAAACAGCTCGCACTCGATGCCGGCTTCGCCGAGTGCTACGACGTCGGCGGCAACGACAAATTCGAGCTCATGGAACAGTTTGCCTTTTTCTGGATTAATCTCGCGATGATGCAGGGTCAGGGCCGCGATATAGCGTTTAAGCTATTGCGCAGGTAAATTCTTTACCTGCGGCCAGCCCGAAGCCCGATCAGGCGCGGCCTTCGCAACGGTCTTTCAGCGCACGGTTCATCGTGCTGTAAGATTCGGTGATACGCTGCTGCAACAACGGCTCAAGCGCTTTTGCGGCAAAGCCGGTAAAATTTTCTCCGTGTACGAAGCGCACTTTTTTCTCACCTGCTTCTTGAATAATGAAGTAGTGTTCACCGCTTAGCACCAGGTCGAGCACGGGAATCGAAGGGCCTTTCCAGCGCAGTTCGCGGCCCGAAGCCACCAGCACTTCGCATGACGGTATC
>JAKQXK010000234.1 GCA_029561505.1 Spirochaetota bacterium
CCTCATGCTTTCGCAACAGCTGGCGCGGCTTCTCGAAAAAGCTTCGGTCACTCCGGCTGTGATATTCTTGCCCAATTTGTCTTTACAGGGGCGGCTGGCCCGCGGCAAATAGGCATGAAGAAAATAGCAACCTTTCTGATCATTAGCATTTCGGCTGCCAGCGTGATTTTTGCACAGACACCCGCGGCTTCGGTAGCCGGTGATTGGTGGCGCAATAATGTCACGGTCACACCCCGGCCGGCAAACATCGCAATCAATGTTACCGCGCAAGGCGAGAACCTCAAGGTATTTAATCGCTTCTGGAAAGTCGCAGGCGACCAGCCAATGCCTGAAACTGTTGTCGTGCGACAGGGAGCGACCGACACCTTTAAGAGCGCGACGCCGATTGCGTTCTTGCGCGTCAGTGGCTACTCGCAACTAACCAAGGCTATTCCATGCTTTGTGATCTTTGAGTTTAAAGGGCCGGCTGAAGCGACACTAAAGCTTGTAAAACAGCAAGGTGGTGCAGTGATCGACGCCAAAGAAGTACAGAATGGCCGCGAGGTTTTTGTTAAACAAGAGTGGAAACTCGTAAGATGAATTCTTTTGGCGCGTAAGCAATTGCCGCCGATACCTGGCGACCCGACAGTTTTGTCCGTCGCCAGGGCAATTTCGATTTCCCGCCTGTTTTGCCCCACCAACAGGGATACATGACCGCCCCTGAAGTGCCTGCACTGAGCAATGTCGAAGTGCCTGAGATTACCCCCGCTGCTATCGGCAGCACCGAGGTGCATGACAAGGTCGAACGCCGCAAGACCCGCACCGTCATGATGGCGGGCGTGCCGATTGGTTCGGGGCATCCGATTCCTGTGCAGTCGATGACCAAAACAAAAACCGCCGACTGGAAAGCGACGGTCGAACAGATTCTGCGCTATGAAGAAGCCGGCTGCCAGATCGTGCGCTGCACCGCCAACGACGAAGACGCGGCGCATGCATTAAAGAAGATCAAAGAAAACATACATATTCCCCTCGTTGCCGACATTCACTTTCAGCACAAACTCGCGCTCATCGCGGTCAAAAGTGGCGTCGATAAGATTCGCATCAACCCAGGCAACATCGGCAACAAAGAAAAAGTCTCTGAAGTGTTGCGCGCGTGCAAAGACAATGGTATTCCGATTCGTATCGGTGTGAACGCAGGCTCACTAGAGAAAGATATCATGCGCAAAGTGGGATATCCTACATCTGATGGCATGGTCGAGTCGGCATTGAGACACATTGCAATTTGCAACGAACATAATTTCGACGACGTGATCGTTTCACTCAAGTCGAGCGACGTCTTCATGATGATGGAAGCTTACCGCAAGCTCGCCAAAATGTGCGACTACCCGTTTCATCTCGGCGTCACCGAAGCGGGCACGAGCTGGCAGGGTACGATCAAGTCGTCAATCGGCATCGGCGGTTTGCTTTCAGAAGGTATCGGCGACACGGTTCGCGTCTCGCTCACGACTGACGGCGCCGAAGAGGTAAAAGTCGGCCGCGAAATTCTGCGCTCGCTCGGTCTCGTCAGTTTCGGTGTAACGCTCATTTCATGCCCGACGTGCGGCCGTCTCGAAGTTGACCTCTTTCGTATCGCGAAAGAAGTCGAAGAAGCCGTTGCGCACATCAAAACGCCGCTCAAGGTCGCCGTGATGGGTTGCCTCGTCAACGGCCCCGGCGAATCGAAAGAAGCGGATATCGGAATTTCAGCGGGTGCAGGCTCGGCGATTCTCTACGTCAAAGGCGAGAGTAAGGGCAAGATCGCCGAATCAGAAATTGTACCGCGCGTGCTTGAAGAGATTGCGATTCTTGAGAGAGCTCTGCAGAAATGAACTTTATCCTCAAAGGATCTGGTTCATTTCTGCGAAATCTGCATGCTCGCCCCACTCTTTGAGATCATCACGGTCGGCTTTCCGTTTTGCGCCTTCAAAATTCTTGCCGGTCTGGCGCTCGGTCAGGTGTGGCTTACCTTTTGGGGGGCGCTCGACCTCGTCATCAATACCGCGAATCTGCTCGCGCTCATTATCAGCCGACACCGCGCGACCGATGCGTGCGTACTGTCGCTTGTCGTGCGGGCGCTCAAGAAGCCAACCAGCAATGAAAAACCGGTATGGCAAGAACTGGGCAACTCAGTCGACGTGCTGCTTTCGTTTGTGATCGTCGCGTTTATGCTCGGCGGGGGATTTCTCAAGCTGCTCAAGCCGGCGCAGCTGATGCTGTGGAATATTTCTGTGATTCTGAACGTGTTGGGCGCCGGATCGATGCGACTTTCGCAGTCGCTCGCAAACATGAAATAGAAATACTTGTCACGCTGTGCCTGTCGGGGCGTAAAATCCCATGCTGAGCGCCTTCAGACTACTCCGCCGATACTGTAGCGGCAAGCAGGTGCTATCACTTGTTTTCGCGACCGCTTTAATGTCGGTTCAGTGCACAACGTACCATGTGATGCTCGGTGGCGTCTCTCACCACTTCACACGCGAGTTTCGCGGCAAGCCCTATAACGAAATTCACCACACGGTCGGCTTCGGCGGCCGAAATGAATTTGCCAAGGGCGCCGTCGGCTGGAGCGCCCAGTACATGAAAAACAGCTTCAATAACGACGCCTTCTATCTCACTGGCCAGCTCGGCTTTCGCAATATCACGCTGGGTCGGTTCACAAACACAACGGGTTTTCTAATGGGTGTCGCGACAGGGTACGCTGACCGCTTCGGCATGCGCAGCGAAAGCCCGATACCGCTTGCAGGTTTTGCCAACGACATGTGCCTTTATGACTTCTGTCTGTATCAGGTGCTGTTGCCATCTTATGATGGCATGTCGGGGCTGGTGTTTGTCGGAGCGAAGTATGATTTTAGGTTGTAGCTACCTCACCGCCAACCGAAAAATCTTGCCG
>JAKQXK010000241.1 GCA_029561505.1 Spirochaetota bacterium
CCCACTCCGCAGCGCCTGTATAGCCGACTGAGCTATGTGGGCCATTGGCCCACATAGCTCAGTCGGTAGAGCGTTTCCATGGTAAGGAAGAGGTCACCGGTTCGATTCCGGTTGTGGGCTAAGATCCATTTTCTTCAAGCCGCCCCGCGGGTTAAAGAGAATGGTAAATAGGGCAGTAGTTCAACGGTAGAACGACGGTCTCCAAAACCGTTAGTGAGGGTTCGATTCCTTCCTGCCCTGAAGTGAACGCGAAGACAAGTCTTTGCGTCGAGTGCGCAGGCATTGCCCTCGCCACGGTTAAAGGAGAGATATGAAAAAGATTTGGACATTTCTCGCAGAGGCGCGCGCAGAATTGCGCAAGGCGACCTGGCCTTCATGGGACGAGGTTTCTCGTTCGACCTTAGTTGTTTTTGTGACTGTGATCATCTTCGCAGTGCTGATCTACCTCGTCGATGGCGGGGTAGAGCGGGCGCTGAGCGCGCTGATTGGCGGCTGATATGGCAATGCAATGGTACGTTGTGACGACCCTGTCGTCACATGAAGACAAGGTCAAAAAGCTGCTTGAGCGGCAGAAAGACAAATGGCCAGACGGATCAAAAGTCGGCCAAATCAAGATTCCGCTGCACGAAATGGCAGAGTTGCGCGGCGGCAAGAAGCGCATCGTAAAGAAGAAACTCATGCCCGGTTACGTCTTCATCGAATGCGACCTGAGCGATGAATTGCAGCATCGCGTTCGGGCATTGCCCGGTGTCATGGGTTTTGTCAGCGCCGGGGCTGAGCCTCAGGTATTAAGCGAAGAAGAGATGCATGCGCTCTTCACCGAAATGGGTTCAGCAGCCGCAGAAGAGAAGCAGACGACGCGCATTTTCTTCACCGAAGGCGAAATTGTCAAGATTATCGATGGGCCGTTTGCGAACTTTCAGGGTACCGTCGACGACGTGAATCCCGAAAAGGGCAAGGTTCGGGTGCGGGTAGAGATCTTTGGCCGGGCAACGCCCGTTGAGCTCGACTACCTGCAGGTAAGCAAAATATAGTTTGCGGTATGTCACAATTTTGGAAAATGGCAGCTCGCAAGTTCACTTAAGGCACTATTTATGGCAGCAAAAAAGATTATAGCGCAGGTAAAACTGCAGATTCCAGCGGGTAAAGCAAATCCCGCGCCACCAGTCGGTACCGCGCTCGGTCCACAGGGCGTCAACCTGATGGAATTCTGCAAGCAGTTTAACGCGAAAACGCAGGCTCAGGCGGGCAGCATCATCCCGGTTATCGTAACCGTATTCTCTGACCGTTCGTTCACTTTTATCACGAAAGTGCCACCTGCGAGCGATCTCATTAAAAAAGCAGCCAAAATTGAAAGTGGTTCTAAAGTTCCTCATAAAGAAAAGGTCGGTTCGCTCACGCAGGCACAGCTTGAAGCTATTGCGAAGCAGAAAATGCCCGACCTCAATGCAAATGATATCGAAGCGGCGAAACTGATTATTGCAGGTACGGCGCGTTCGATGGGTGTAACGGTTCAGGGGTAATATGGCACGTCATGGCAAGAAATACCGCGCAGCGGCTGAAAAGGTAAATGTTGACAAAGAATATTCATTGCTCGATGCAATGAAGCTGGTTAAAGAGCTTACCTATACAAAATTTGACTCTACACTCGAGGGTCACTTCAACGTGCGCTACAAGAGCTCGCAGAATGTGCGGGGCATCGTACAGCTGCCTCATGGCACGGGCAAGAAAGTTAAAATTCTCGTTTTTGCGAAAGGTGACAAGGCTGAAGAGGCCCGCGCTGCGGGTGCTGACTATGTCGGTGATGATGACATGATACAGAAGGTGCAGGGCGGCTGGGTTGACTTTGACTTCGTGGTCGCAACGCCTGACATGATGAAAGATGTTGGTAAGCTGGGCCAGGTTCTCGGTAAGCGCGGCCTCATGCCAAAACCAAAGTCAGGTACCGTTACCCCTGACATGAAAGGTATCATCGCTCAGCTGACGTCGGGCCGAATCGAATACCGCGCTGACAAAACGGGTGTCGTTCACGTTCCAATGGGGCGTCTGTCGTTCAATGCTGACCAACTTAAGGACAATG
>JAKQXK010000277.1 GCA_029561505.1 Spirochaetota bacterium
CGGCAACGGTTTCGACCATTCGCGGTCGCCGTCGAGGCGGTCCCATGGGTTGGTCATGCAGCTCATACCCAGAAAACCGCAGTCGAGCGCTTCGTGTAGAGTGGCCTGCATCTTCGCCTGCTCCGCTGCTGTTGGTTTTTCCCCCGACACCGAACGATGAAGCCCCATCGCGCTTGCGCGCAGGTCGCTGTGGCCGATGAAACTCGCGACATTGGGGCCCAGAGGATGTTTATCAATCCATGCGCGGTAACCTTTGGGTGAGTTCCATTTTTTTGTCTTCTTTAGTAACGGCAGCACAATCTCGCGAGGTACTGCTTCGACGCGCGTGAACATGTCAGAGCAGTCTTCGGGCGTCGAAGAAACAAAGCTCACCGAACAGCTACCGACCACTATACTCGTCACGCCATGACGCACCGATTCCGCGAGCCCCGGCGCGAGCGCGAGCTCGGCGTCATAGTGAGTGTGTGTGTCGAGAAAGCCTGGTGTAACCCACATGCCTTTGGCGTTAATCTTTTTGGCAGAACCGGCTTTGATTGTGCCATGCGGGGCAATTTTCGCAATTTTTCCATTCTCGATCAGAATGTCAGACGCAGAGGGCGGTGCACCGGTACCGTCATAAAGAAGACCGTTCTGAATCAGTATTTTTGCGCCCATGACCCTTACACGACCGCATGGTGTTCGGCGTCAATCGCAAAGATTCTTTACGGCGGCCACACAAAGGTTCCATCGCCTCAACACGTTTCGCAGAGGAGTCTCAAATGTATCAATACTTTTTGCTCGCTTTTCCCGTTGCCGCACTGGTCTGCTGGGTGCTCGCCTCTGTTCTCAAGAAACGCGGTCGCGCAAAGCCGATCATTTTCTACGGCGGATTGATCTACGTTCTGATTGCATTGCCGATTGTGTGGTCTTGGTTTCTCTACATCGCGCTAGGCTCGATAATGATCGGCCTGATCTTGATAGCGCTCAGCCGCTTGCAAATGAATAGAAGGCTGCAGCTGGGTCTGATTGCGGCGCCGATTGTCTTATTCTTTGCGTTCGCATGGCAGAGTGAATCTTCATACAACATCTTCTTGATTCCCGAAGGCTACCGGGGGCGGGTTGTGGTTGTGCATGGCTGCGCCGAAGGTGCGCCGCGCGAATTCGAAGGCCGTTACCGCCTTTACAAGATCGGCGCGAATGGTCTGCTCAAGAGCCGCTTCGCTTTTGCGGGCACCGCCTTTGACAGTTTGCATTCCAAATACTTTTTCGTCGACGCACAGGGCAACCGACGGCCGATTGGCGAAGCACCTGACGGGCAGGCGGGTACTGCGGTCAGCATTCAAGGTTTATGGACTCTGACCGCAGAGCGCACAGGCGATACGTTCATTGACTTCATCGTCGATGTGCCCGTTGCCGACCCACATGCATACAGACCCGATGAGTTTTCGCAGTGGCAAAACGAAATCGACAGTTGCCGTAGACAATGATTCTGAAAGCGCAAAAACCCAAAAAAATGTACGTGATTGCGCGCGCAATGCGACAGACTCTAAACCTATTATTTGTTTTGCCGCTCATGACTACGAGCATCGCTGCTGAGGCGGTGTTTCTTAAGCTCGGGTATGGGGGCATCTGGCAGTTCTATGACGAACCTTTGCCGACTGCTTCACCAACTTCATCTGCCTCAACTTCTTCACCAGCCGCAAGAACAGGGAGCGTTGGCGTCGGCGACCGTTTCACATTTGGCTTTGACCTCAAGGTGTCGAAGCAGCATGCATTTTCTGGATCATTTAACACCGGCCTTGCCTATGATCACAAATCCGTTGCTCTGGGCGGCCTCAGCTACAAATGGTTTCCGCTTGAATGGTACAACGCACCCTTCATCGGTGCGGGGGTCGACTACTTTGGCCTGGCACTGGGTTCGCAAAATAACGTGAATCGGTTTGGCGTGCATCTGACTTATGGACTCAATATTCAGTTTCCCGAAAATGTATTTCTCATCATAGACTTCAAGAATGTCTTCTTCGATTCAATATCGAACGATGCGCTCCAAGAGCGATATACGCACTTTCTCATTTTGACAGCTTCGATAAGCTATCGCATTGCAATTGGTGAATAGAGGCAACTGCCGGTGGTTTCAACCGGCTCTTTGTGCATTCTGAAGTCACATTAGCCTAAAGAGCCTTCCCGCTTTTTGCTGTGCGCGTTGAATACGACACCCGATTTTTCCCGCCATGAAAGCGCACGTACTCGAAAACTCATTCGGCATTGAGAACATTCAGCTGCGCGAGCGCGAGCTGGCAGATCTAGATTCGTTTGAAATCCGCATCGCCATGAAGGCGGTATCGCTCAACTTTCGTGACTATCTGATGGTTACCGGGAACTATAACCCGAAGCTCAAACTACCCATGGTGCCCCTCTCTGACGGCGCCGGCGAAGTTGTCGCGGTCGGCAAATCAGTCACGCGATTCAAAGTCGGCGACCGCGTGATGCCAACCTTTTCGCAAAACCGGATTGCAAAGCGCCCGGTGAGCGACGATCTGCGCAAGAGCACGCTCGGCGGCCCGCTCGACGGCACTGCCTGCGAAATCATGCACGTGCCCGAATGGGCGGCGGTCGAAATTCCCGAGGGACTCAGCTACGCCGAAGCCGCGACACTTCCCTGCGCAGCACTCACCGCTTGGTCGTCGCTCGTGACGATGAACCAGGCGAAGCCCGGCGAATATGTGGTTGTGCTCGGCACCGGCGGCGTTTCGATCTTCGCGCTGCAGTTTGCCAAAATGCTCGGCTGCAAGGTCATCGCAACTTCGAGCTCTGACGACAAACTCAAGAAGGCCGAAGAACTCGGCGCCGACTACACCATTAATTACAAAGAAAAACCCGACTGGGCAAAAGAGGCGCGTAAGATCACAAAGATGCAGGGCGCCGACCACATAATCGAAGTGGGTGGCGCCGGCACGCTCGGGCAGTCGATTCGCGCTGTGCGCATGGACGGCGTGATCAGCCTCATCGGCATTCTCGCCGGTTCGTCGAAAGAACTGAACCTCTTACCGATTCTGATGCAGAACGTGCGCATGCAGG
>JAKQXK010000279.1 GCA_029561505.1 Spirochaetota bacterium
GTCCTCCCCCCGCATGCGGGGGGAGGGGCCCGCAGGGGCGGAGGGGGGACAAACGATGCCCTTCGCTGAGCTCACGCAAAAAGCCTGGCGCGAGCGTATTTCGATGGGTGAGCGTGGCTTCTATGCGACACCCGGTCTTGACTTCGACTATGCAACGGGCAAGGGTAGCCCCTTCTTTTATTTCACCAACGGCGCTTGTGTCGCCGAGGTCACCATTGATCGTTTCACCGGCGCGCTCACGATCGATCGGCTCGACGTGCTCATGGACATCGGCAAATCGATCAACCCCGGCATTGACCGCGGGCAACTCATCGGCGGGCTCGTGCAGGGCATTGGCTGGGTAACAGCTGAGGAGCTCAAATACAATGATAAAGGCGCGCTATTATCTCACTCCCCCACCACCTACAAGATACCCAACATACAGGATATTCCCGACGATCTGAGGCTCGAGTTCTTCGACAATAAGTTGCACGACTTCAACATACGCTCGTCAAAGGCCGTCGCAGAACCGCCGCTGATGCTCGGCCTCGCTGTTTTCTGTGCCGTAAAAAATGCGCTGTCTTATCTCGCACCGGGTGAAGCGGTCGATCTGAAACTGCCCGCGACGCATGAAGAGATTCTGATGCGTATGGAGGCGCTGAGGTCTGCCACTGCCATGGATGGTATTTAGGTGGCAGACTAATGTGCATTGCGGCATTTAAGTTCGGCTAATTAGTTTACCATACCTATCGCATCTTTCGGTTGACTTGAATAAGACTATGAAATTTCATTTTCCCATAATCATCATCGATGAAGACTTTCGCTCTGAAAATAACAGCGGTTTCGGTATCAGGGCTCTGGCCACAGCGCTTGAGGCCGAGGGAGCTGAGGTTTTGGGTGTTACCAGTTATGGTGACCTTTCAAGCTTCGTGCAGCAGCAGAGCCGCGCGGGTGGCTTCATTCTGTCAATCGACGATGAAGAACTCGCCGTTACCGAGGGAAACGAGACGCCTCGTGCGTTGCGCCAGCTCGAAGAATTTGTCGCTGAAATACGCTTTCGCAACAACGACATTCCCCTGTTTCTTTATGGAGAAACTGGCACAAGCAAGAATATTCCGAATTCTGTACTGAAAGAATTGCACGGGTTCATTCACATGTTTGAAGACACCCCCGAGTTTGTGGCGCGCTATATCATTCGGGAAACCAATGCATACCTGACGAAGCTTGCACCCCCATTTTTTCGAGCTTTGACAAACTATGCGCACGATGGCTCTTATTCATGGCATTGCCCGGGACATTCAGGCGGTGTTGCGTTTCTCAAGAGCCCGGTCGGTCGCATGTTTCATCAGTTTTTTGGTGAAAACATGCTACGCGCCGACGTCTGCAATGCAGTTGAAGAACTCGGTCAATTGCTAGATCATCGCGGCCCCGTCGTTGAAAGTGAAGTGAACGCCGCGCGGATCTTTCAGTGTGACACCGTGTATTTCGTAACGAACGGCACATCGACTTCAAACAAGATTGTCTGGCACTCTGCTGTCGCACCCGGTGACGTTGTGGTTGTAGACCGAAATTGCCATAAGTCAGTTTTGCATGCCATTACCATGACCGGCGCTATCCCGGTTTTTCTCAACCCCACCCGAAACCATTACGGCATTATCGGGCCGATTCCGAAGTCAGAATTTCTCTGGGAGACCATCGAAGCAAAAATTCGCAATAACCCACTGACGAAGAACAGCGATAAAAAGCCGCGTATTCTCACCATTACGCAGAGCACTTACGACGGCGTTCTTTACAATGTCGAAGACATAAAAGAAATGCTAGACGGCAAAATTAATACGCTTCACTTCGATGAAGCATGGCTGCCGCACGCGGCCTTTCATGAGTTCTATCGAAACATGCATGCGATTGGGTCAGACAGACCCCGGGCGAAAGAGAGCATGATTTTTTCTACTCAGTCGACGCACAAAATGCTTGCGGGTCTTTCTCAAGCGAGCCAGATTCTGGTGCAGAATTCGCAAAATCAAGAACTGGATCGCGACATATTCAACGAAGCATTTCTCATGCATACCAGCACGAGTCCGCAATATGCCATTATCGCAAGCTGTGATGTGGCGGCGGCGATGATGGAGGCCCCCGGCGGCCCAGCTTTGGTCGATGAGTCTATCCGCGAAGCGATGGATTTTCGCCGAGCCATGCGAAAGGTAGACGCCGACTGGGGTGACGACTGGTGGTTCAAGGTCTGGGGCCCCGATAGCATCGCGGGTGAGGGTATA
>JAKQXK010000078.1 GCA_029561505.1 Spirochaetota bacterium
TAATCAGCTATCGAATCGAGCGCGTCGTCTTGGTTCTTGTAGATGTCGAAAACTGAACCTAACTTAGTGATTTCGAGCAGATGGTCGACGTCTGAACTGATGGCGCACAGGCCAAAGCGGCCGTTGCGGCGCTCTATTTCTTTGTAGATATTCAGCAGAATACCTAATGCGGCAGAATTGATAAAGGGCACCTTTTTCATATCAACAATGATTTTCGGAACCTTAGCCTCGTGCATGCACGATTCGAGCTCGTCGGCCAGATCGAACTCCATGCCAGATTTAATCGCACCGTCGATTTCAACGATGCTGATTTCACCCTTTTTCTTGACTTTTATCTTGATGCCTGACTTAGCGGCCATTGGTCTATATTATTGCTTTTGCGTGTCAGACAAGTATTTTTTGATTTTTGAGTGAAAAGTTCACCGATATTCGCCATATGCGATTCAGAGCTATTGTTCAGGCGCGCATGGCGAGCGAACGTCTGCCGGGTAAAGTGCTGCAGAAAATCGGCAATCTGAGCATTTTGGAGCACATTGCGCGGCGCTTCGCCACGCTCGAAGGAGCCAACGTGAGCCTGCATTTTGCCATCGCGCGAGAAGAAGCTAGCCCCCTGCCCGAATACCTCAGCGAACGTGGCTGGTCATACAGCGAAGGTGACGTGCACAACGTGCTGCAGCGCTTTCTCGATGCGAGCGCCGACCTCGACGACCATGACTACGTTATCCGTGTTACCGGCGATAACCCGTTCACCGACAAAGACGAACTGGCGCGCCTGATTACAAGATTAAATGTGAAACCGGTCGATTATGCGCATACGGCAGATTTACCCCTGGGCATGGGGGCTGAAATTATCAGGGTCAACGCCCTGCGCTCCATTCGCCTGCGCGACGAGCCAGTCGTCGCTGCTGCGCCGGTTATTCTGCCGCACCACCGCGAACACGTCACGATGTTCGTGAGGGAAAACCCCCACCTTTACGAGATATATGTGCAGCGGTTTGACGAAACTTTTTCAGAAGAGCTCGCGAAAGCCCGTGTTAACGGCATTCGCATGACGGTTGATGAGCCGCAAGATCTCAGCGTCGCGCGAGAAGTTTACACGCACTTTGAACGCCTTGGCCGCCCGCTTTTTGGTGCAACCGAGGTGATTCAGCTGGCAAAGAACAGCCCGACAATGTTCGCAGCGAACGCGCAGGTGGCGCAGAAGCCCGCCACCTCGGTCGACCGCCGCGCCGTTAGCTGACCGTCGTTCTGAACTTCTCGGCGTCGGCCGGGTTCACAAGCCCGATCAGCTCATAGATGCGCACCGGTTCGTTCTTGCCCTTGACGCGAATGTCATCGAGTTCGCGGGTGTAGACGCGGTCTTTTACCTTATCGTACGTCGTCTGCGAAATAATGATGCGCGTGCCGTATTGTTTGTTCGTGCCTTCGAGGCGCGAACCGAGGTTGATCGTATCGCCCATGACGGTATAATCCATGCGGTGAGATGAGCCCATGTTGCCGACAACCGCTGGGCCTGAATTTAGACCGATACCAATATCGATAATCGGGTAACCCTTCGCAGCCCAGTTGTCCTGTAACTTTTTGAGCTCCTCAAGCTGCACAATGGCCGTAATGCATGCATAGTACGCGTGGTCTTCATTCGGCACCGGCGCGCCCCAGAATGCCATAATCGCGTCGCCCATGTATTTGTCGATCGTACCTTTGTAACCGATCACAAGGTCGGTCATCGTTGACAGATATTCGTTCAAAAGGTGAACGAGGTCTTCAGGCGAGAGGCTTTCTGACATCGTCGTAAACCCGCGAATATCTGAGAAGAAGACGGTAAGTTCTTTCTTTTCACCCCCCAGCTTCAGCGATTCGGGGTTCGCGAGAAGTTCGTTCACAATATCTTTTGCAACGAATTTTGAGAATGTGCTGCGGATATATTTGACGTTTTCTTCTTCGGTCAAGACCTTATAACCAATGACCGCAATCAGAATAACGACGATCTCAACATAAGGCACGAGAAAGAAGTGCACGTATTTAAAATATTTAAACATCAGCACTGCTTCGATCAGAAACACGGCCGATAGCACGCCAACCGCCACAAGCACGACACCGATATTGAAGCGCGGAATCATAAAGCCCAAAATCGCCGCGAACAGAAACATCAGCAAATAGTTGATCCAAGCCGGCGCGTAAGTGACAAAATCTTGCATTAAAATTGTGTTCAATGCGCTGGCATGGTGTTCTATACCGGCCGTGACGTTGCTAAATGGTGAGGGGTGCATATCCCGGGTAGTAGCTGAACCAGTTGCGTAGTACATCGCTGTCAGCAATATCTTGTTCCGATACTCTTCAG
>JAKQXK010000405.1 GCA_029561505.1 Spirochaetota bacterium
TATCTTTACCATCTAAGCTCGCTGTACGGTGGAAGACGCTTCAGAGCCGGGTAATTCGCAATCTGCCAAGACTACTCGCGCGCTACCACCGGTTTCCCCCGACAAGAGATAGATTTCGACGTTATGCAACCAAAGGTGCGCGCTGCGAGATCGTGAGCGTCTATTGGGATATTCAGACATACAATAAATTGCACGCGGTTGCGACAGCCTTGCGCATGAGCGTATCATTGCTTCTATCAGAGATTTTGGAAGCTGTTAACGATGCTAAATCCGAAGAATGCGGAGTGCTTAACTACGGATTCCAAGTCGTGGAATGTTCAGAAGCGCGCATGGTATTGGCGGAAAATCTCGATTTCTACGCAACCCCGCCACCTCTTACTCCTTGACGCCCTCTTTTCCGTTTGAACTCAAACTCTATGGCAGTTCTCATCACAGAAAAGACCCGCATCATCGTGCAGGGCATCACAGGCAAAGAAGGTTCGTTTCACACAGGTCAAATGCTCGAGTACAACACCAAGGCCAAAGTTGTCGGCGGCGTTACCCCAGGCAAGGGTGGGCAAAAGTCTGAACATGGCCTACCCATCTTCAATAGCGTCAAAGAATCTGTCGAAAAAGAGCAGGCAAACGCGGCCGTAATTTTTGTCCCCCCACCATTCGCAGCCGACGCGATTCTTGAGGGCATTACTGCCGGGCTTGATCTCGTCATCTGCATCACAGAGGGGATTCCAGTTCGCGACATGTCACGGATCGTGGACTTCATTAGAAATAGCAAGACGGTGGTCGTGGGGCCAAACTGCCCTGGCGTGATTACTCCCGGCGTCGGCAAAATGGGCATCATGCCGGGCTTTATTCATAAGCCAGGCACTATCGGTGTCGTTTCACGATCTGGCACACTCACCTACGAATCAGTCCATCAACTGAGCCAGGTCGGCCTCGGCCAGAGCACCTGCATTGGCATCGGGGGCGATCCTATTATCGGCCTGCCGCACCTCAAAGCTGTGAAGCTTCTGGCGGATGACCCCGGTACTGAAGGCATCGTTATGATCGGTGAAATTGGCGGCAGCGCTGAAGAAGAAGCGGCGGAGTACATCAAGCAGCACGTCAAGAAGCCCGTGGTTGGCTTTATCGCTGGCCAAACGGCCCCTCCCGGCCGGCGTATGGGTCATGCGGGCGCCATTATATCGGGTTCTGCGGGCACTGCGCAGACTAAAATGAAGGCGATGAAGGACGCGGGCATTCACGTCTGCGAGTCGCCAGCAGAAATCGGTGAAACGATGAAACGGGCATTGGGTAAGTAATTTTTACGAACCAGTGCCAAGAGGGCCGGCTCTGCCGGCCTTTTTTTTTGGCTTTTCCTTAACTAGGGAGAAGCGCAAGATAGGCGATTACTTATTTTCGCCCTGTCTCAAATTTCAGTTTAAGTTGTTATAGTGGCAGTAAAACCGGTACTCACAATTCAAGACGAGCGCCTGTATAAGGTCTCGGATCCCATAAAAAAATTCGATCGCGAGCTGCGCGATCTGGTACGCGACATGTTTGATTCTATGGCCGCCGAAGGTGGTGTGGGTCTTGCGGCGGTACAAATCGGCGTCTTGAAGCGCGTCCTTGTTATCGACCTGGTAGAGAAGGGTTTCATTAAAGGGGCGTTCATTAATCCTCGCCTCATTGAAGCATCTGATGAGATGCAAGATGGTGAAGAAGGTTGTCTTTCTGTACCTGGCCTTTCGGCAGAACTCAAGAGGCCACGTTGGGTAAAAATCGCGTACCAGGATATGAGCGGCAATGACAAGATCGTCGAGGGGGAAATGCTCTTGGCCAGGGCATTCTTGCACGAAATGGACCACCTTGATGGCAAGGTATTCGTCGACCAGTTAGAGCCGGCCATTCACAAGCTGCTAGCGGGCGACGTGAAGCGCATCAAACAGGGCCAGAGCGTTGAACACCCGGCTGAGCCCAAGTACAGAAACCGTAAGCAATCTGCATAAAACCGGGTTTTCCTTAATTAGGGAACTTTACGCGATAACTTCCCGCACTGCAGCAACAATTTTTTGCGTATTGGGTAGCACCTGCGGCTCGAGACTATAAGCATAAGGCATCGGCACGTCATCAGAAGACAGCACCCGTACCGGTGCATCAAGCTCATCAAACGCGATCTGCTGTATGTGGTAAGCCAGCCAACTGCCGTACGAAGCAACGGGCGTCGCCTCTTGAACAATCAGCACCCGGTGGGTTTTGGCGACAGCCGCCAGCAACGCCTCTGAATCGACGGGTCTGAGGCTGCGCAAATCGAGTATGTCAACCTCGATGCCTGCAGCCTGCAGCTCGTTGGCCGCCTGCATGACTACATGCACTGTTAGCGACCAGCAGACGATCGTGATCTGCGCATTCTCATGTTCGCGAACTACGCGCGCTTTGCCAAAGGGCACAAGATAGTCGACATTCTCAGGTTCGTCGAGTTCACCCTTGATCGCATATATTTTTTCGTGTTCGAGAAAGATGACAGGGTTATCGCTGCGCACGGCGGTCTTCAGCATTCCGCGCATGTCGGTTGGCGTCGAAGGCGAAACAACGATCAGACCCGGGGTATAAGCATAAAAGCTCTCGAAAGTCGAAGAGTGCTGCGCGCTTAAACTGCCCCCCGCGCCCTGCGGTGCGCGGAAGACGATCGACATATTGAATTGTCCGCCTGACATGAGGTGCATCTTTGCGGCGTTATTCAGAATCTGGTCGATTGCAACGAGTGAAAAATTCCAGGTCATAAACTCTACGATCGGCCTGAGGCCCGCCATCGCGGCACCGATTGCGAGCCCGGCGAAACCGGCTTCAGCTATGGGTGTATCGATGACTCGGTTATCGCCGAATTTGGCCAGCAAACCCTGTGAAACTTTATACGCGCCATTATAATGGCCCACTTCTTCGCCGATCAAGAAGACGTTCGCATCGCGGGCCAGCTCTTCCGCCAGCGCCTGGTTCAATGCCTCCCTAACGGTTATTTCTGCCATAGCATGGCCTGTGCGTTCGAGCGCTGTGCGTCAAGTTAAAACGCTGCGTTTGGTTGATGAGGATCTATCTTCGACACGAGTTGGTACGCACCCGAGGGCAATTCACCGAGTTGATACGGGCCGAGCTCGAGGCGCGTGAGCTTTCGAATGAAGACGCCAAGCCTCTCGATGAGCCGCCTAATCTCGCGATTCTTACCCTCGCGCAGCCACACTTCGTATTCCGCCGGTATCTTACCCGGTTCGATTTTTTCAAATTTCAACTTTTCACCCTTATCGATCACGCCCTTTAGGCAGCGCGTGATTTCTGCGGGCGAAAGCGGCCTGGTCGTCTGTACGCGGTATTTTTTTAATACGCGCTGTGACGGGTGGCTGAGCGCATAGATATGATCGCCATCATTCGACAAAACCATCAGACCCTCTGAGTTCACATCGAGCCTACCCGCGAAAAACCATGCTGCATAATCACGCGGTAGCGCGTCAAAAATAGTGCGCAGTTCTTTGCCGCGCTCTTTCTGGTGCTTGTGTGAACAGACGAGACCCCGCGGCTTATTGAAGAGCAGCACCTCACTGGCAGCCGCAAAAGAGATAATCTTACCGTCTACTGTTAGGCTGTGCTCACCTAGCCCAGCCTCGTTAACGTAGAAGTTGAGATCGTTAATCCGTTTGCCATCAAAACATACCTGGTGTGCTTCAAGAAATTCTGCCGCACCACGCCTTGATACCAACCCGGCCCGCGCCAGCAACTTGCCGATGCGAATTTTTCCCTCTTTATCAGGTACCGGCTGCTCTTCAGATTTCACGCGTCACAACCCGACAGACGTTGGTTGGCGCAATGAGTCAAGGCGTCGCCGGTGCAGCGCCTGCCGCTTTCTTTTTTTCCTGGTCGCGAAAAAGTTCGGGATCTTTTTCTGACAGATTGAGCTTATACTCACCGCCGTTCAGTGACGCGGTAAAAACCAGGGTTTCACCAACCATTTTTGCTTTGAGTTCGGTCATGAGCGGCTTCTGCACGTCGCTGACGTTTACCGTTGCAACGCCGTCTGCAAAGGTTATTTCATATTTTCCGTATTGCAGGCCCTTGCGGTTATTGCCAAACTCAATTTGGCCGTCGGGCATCAGCGTTACAAAATACGCAGTGAGTGCGCCGGTAATTTTTGCGGCATCCCAGCGGCCGAGCAGCGCTGTCTTGAGTTTTTTCTCTGCCTGTTCGATTGCGCCTTTAGCGTCTGTATCATTCGACTCGACAGCGAGGTGCGCACCATAGACCCAGCCAGTAAGCCCAGCGCTGTTCGTAACTTTGTACCAGTGCGCGCTCAGCTTACCGACTTGCACGGCGTCGGCGCTGCGCTGCACAACCTTCACAACTTCTCCGCGGGTCAATTTCGCAATTTCGACAGCGGTTGTATTCGGCGCGATGCGCATTTTGAGATCAGCCGAAGTGACGATTGTCGTTGCGGGTATCGCGTCACTGACCGCGCCGGCGCCGCCACCTTTCTTACAACCTGCTATTGCCAGCAAGGCAGTGCAATAGATCAACAACCAATTTGCTTTCCGCATAACGTCGGGTTTAATATCGAGCAGGTGGGTCAACTCATTTGAAATTTGCAGGTTAAAGATGCGCATTGAAACGCGTGAGATAGCGGTTCACGAATCCGATCAGGGCAAGCGGCTCGACACGTACCTGGCAGAACGTTACGCGCAATTCTCGCGCACGCAGTGGCAAACGCGTATAGAGCAACGCGACGTCAGAGTCTCGGGTTTGCCCGCTCGTGCATCACGCAAGCTGCAAACCGGCGAAATCGTGGCATTCAGCTATCCGCTGCGCGACGAACCAGAAGTGAACGCCGAAATAGAAATCATCGAACAAGACGAACATTTTCTCGTCGTCAATAAACCCCCGGGATTGCCCGTGCACCCATCGGGAATCTATAAAGAACAAACATTAACTGCGCTGCTGGTAAAGCGCGGCATTCTCGAGACGCCCCACCCGCTGCACCGGCTAGACCGTGAAACCAGCGGTGTACTGATCATGGCAAAAACGCGCCGCGCAGCCGCCACATTTCAGAAAACTCTGCGCGCAGGTGAAATCGACAAACAGTATCTCGTCGCTGTCGAAGGTAACTGGCAGGGCGAAACCGACGCTACGGGCTACCTCTACCGACTACCCGGGTCGCTGTTGCCACGGCAGCGCTTTTTTTCGCGAGAGGTTCCACCTGCGGTCGCCACCGAAGTACAGACCTCTCGCACCGTTTTCGAGGCTCACCGGCATGCACCCGGGCTTTCGCTGGTAAAGGCCCGCCTCTATACCGGGCGCATGCACCAGATCAGGGCTACAGTCCATTCGTTAGGGTATCCCGTGGTCGGCGATAAGCTTTATGGTGTGGATGCAGAGCTCTACTTCAAGTTTGTCGACGATGTGATGACTCAGGCCGATTGGCAGAAACTGCGCATAGACCGCTCAGCGCTGCATTGCTGCAGCATGACACTTAAACACCCGTTCACAGGCCGGGAATGGCGATTGGCGGCGGCGCTGCCTGCCGACATCGCCGCCTTGTTTCCCCCTTAGTTGTCCACATTTGTGGAAAACAGTGTGGATTCACCGCCGGTTTATGTCACTTTCTGAAACACGTATTATGAGCACATTAGCCAAATGCTTGAGTAAAAATTTAAGTTCGAAGGTGTCCCACACCGAAAATCCGCTTCAGCAATTCTGTATGAACCCGATATATCAAAATACAGATGCTTTCTCTGAATCCGTTATCAGACAACAAATCACAGGCGCGTGAAACTGCGCTTTCCAGGCCCCGTGGCACCGCGCCCGAAGAACGCGAGCCACGCGCTGACTTTCAGTCGCTGCTGATCGCGGCTGTTCAGCCTGTAAAGACCGAGCCACAACCACTGCGCGCAAAAGACACAACCGAACCATACCAGCAACCGGCCCCCAAAGCCGAAATGAGCGCCCCTGCGGCTGCCACCACCGGGCCAACCGACGTCAAGGGCGACGCCATCACGAGCCCCAAGGCCGGGCATGAAGAAGCCGCGGCCCAACAAGACGATGGCGCGATTAAAGAAAAGAAAGCGCCGGCCGAGGCTTCACGTGCCGAGGCGACCCCGGCCAGGCGTAACGCGCACGAGATGCTGCAGGCCCTGGGCCTCGCTACCATGACTGCCCGCACCACCACCGCGAAAGCTTCGCAGAAGGTCAACGCTGACATCGCCGAAACCAAACCCACAGGTAAACTCGCTGAGGCAGCGCGCGCACTTGCGACGCGAACACAAACCGCTACGACCACCCTCTCGCTTTTACAGAACGCCCCGGACGCCATTCTCGCGCAGAACGATGGCCTGAAGCGCCTTAGCGAAAAGATCGGCATAGGTTTCTTGAGCAAGTTTGCCGAGAAGTTGAATGAAAAGCCCGCGCGCAGCGAAAACGTCTCAACGCTGAGGCCTGAAGCAGCACGCGACGCGCTCAGCCAGACATCATTACCCCAGGCAAATAAAGCCGGCCATAACCAGAGCCGCAGCGAAAGCGATGCGGATGCAAAAAACAACCAGCGCGGCGCACGCACGCAGACGGCCCGCAATGTTTCACGTGAAACATCTGCACACGACCCCGTGGTCACCCTGAGCCCGTCGAAGGGCGACAACGCAACCACATTAATCCCGTCGAACCAAGACCTCCCTGTGAACCGCCAGCAAGCCCCTGCTCTGCCTTCTGGCCAAATCGGCCTCTCAGACGCAGCAGCCTCAGCGCGCGCCTCAGAAAATATCCGTTCAGCGGTAGAAAACCCGCTGATGCGCCCCGATCTGGTTCGCCAGTTTAACGAAGTGATGACCCGCGCTCAGGTGCTCGTTACCGACGCCGACAACGCGCGCTTCTCGGTGAAACTTTTCCCGCGCGAGCTCGGCCGCATGGAAATCGACCTGAAGCTGGTCGATGGCGAGATGCGCGGCAAAATCGTCGTTGAAAGCGAAGAAGTCAAAAATGAAATGCAGAATTTTCTGCAAAACGGTGAAAACAATCAGAGTGGTGAAGCCGCCGACCTGAGTCAGGTGATGATTGAAGTGCGCAGCGAAAACCAGAACGCCCAGAACTCCGACCGCACCCCCGAAGAAGCCGAAATGCTGAAGAATCTCGTGACGCGCACAGCTTCAGTGCTCTACGAAGCTGTCGACGTACCGCAACAAAAAGGAAACGCCCTCTATGCCTGACCTTTCGACAGGCCCCGCGCAGGTTTCGCCCTATTCAGCAGGCGAAGCGCCGCAGTTGACCGAACTCATGCGCAATAAGCGCAAGATGCCGGTTGACCGCAAAGGCGCGCCACTGCCCATTCGCAAGAGTGGTTACGACGCTCTCGATAAGAACAGTTTCTTGAAACTGCTGGTGACGCAGTTGTCTAAACAAGACCCCACAAACCCGATGAACGACCGAGAGTTCATCTCGCAGATGGCGCAGTTCTCTTCACTGGAACAAATGAACAACGTCGCGAACTCGATGAACAAGCTGCGGGGCTCACAGGCTAACCAGCTGATCGGCAAAATGATCGAAGGCAAAGACTTCGTGACCGAAAAACCCATTCAGGGTATCGCTACTTCGGCTCTCTACCAGCCCAACGGTGATGTATTGCTGAAAGTCAACGGTCGCTTTACCAAACTCGATGATATCACCTCGGTTACTGAAGTGACTCCTGCTGCTGCACCCTCGCAATACATGCAACCACAGAATGTTTCACGTGAAACAAATGAATCTGCACCCGCTTACAGTTCAGCAGCAAAAAATGTAGCTAAACCTTCTGTGACTCAGGTCAGCGCAGCTCAGGCAGCGCAGGCCTATGAAGCGAACCAGAAGACTGCAAATGTTTCACGTGAAACAAATGGTGGTGTCACCCTGAGCCCGTCGAAGGGCGACATCAGCAACACGGTTCGACAAGCTCACCGTGACAAAGCTGAGACGGCGAATGCCGGTGAACAACAACAGACTAAAATAGAAGTTCCAAAGGGAGAATAAGACTATGATGAGAACACTTTATGCCGGAGTTTCCGGCCTTAAGAACCACCAGGTGAGAATGGATGTTATCGGTAACAACATTTCGAACGTGAACACCAACGGTTTCAAAAGCGAGCGCGTAAACTTTCAGGATATGATCTCACAGCTCATGTCAGGTGCGTCCGAACCACGCGACAATGTGGGCGGCGTCAACCCGAAACAGGTGGGTCTCGGCTCTATGGTCGCTTCTGTTGATAAACTGATGCACCAGGGCGCACTGCAGACAACTTCGAAGAACACCGACCTCGCGATTTCTGGCGAAGGTTTCTTTGTGCTCGCCGACGGTAGCAAAAAGTTCTATACCCGCAACGGCAATTTTGACGTCGATAAAGAAGGCTGGTTGGTTAACCCCGCGAACGGTATGCGCCTGCAAGGCTGGAACGCGACAAAATCAGCCGACGGTAAACCCAATGTCAACACCGCGTCTGACACAGAAAACCTGAAAGTACCGCTTTATCAGAAAGAACCGGCGAAAGAGACAAGCTTTGTGCGTTTCAAAAGTAACCTGAACTCTTCGGTACAGGCGATTCCTGCAGGCATCGCCGACGCAGACCGCGTCAAAATGATCATGGATGCAGACCCGGCAAAACGCCGCGGCCATATCACGAGCATGAACGTATTCGACGACCAGGGTGTCGAACACACGCTGAAAGTTTTCATGTGGAAATCTGACACCAATAAATGGACCGCTTCGGTCGCAATGCAGGGTGCAGAACAACTTTCTGTCGATGTCACCGGCTCGAACGGTCAGAACACCGAAGTTGCCGGCAATACCCGTCTGACACTCGGCTTTTCACCCGATGGGCGTCTCACTTCTGTCTCTGATGGTGCCGACATGCGCAACCAGGATAATCTCAACGCTAAAGTCAGCTTTCGTCTTGCCGGCAACCCCGCCGTGAAGAATATTGAGCTGCGACTCGGCGAAGCGGGTCAGGTCGATGGTATCACCCAGTTTTCATCTGCGTTCACCACCAAAGCCGTCGAACAAGACGGTTACAGCATGGGTTACATGGAAGCTTTCGAAATCAACGACACCGGCATGATCACTGGCGTTTATTCAAATGGCGCCCGCAACATTCTGGGCCAGGTGGCGCTCGCGAATTTTACGAATCCCGAAGGGCTTACCAAGTCGGGCCAGAACAATTTCACCGAATCTATCAATTCTGGCAATGCCATTATAGGCACCTCGGGCATTCAGGGCCTCGGTGGAATCAACGCAGGCTTTCTCGAGATGTCAAACGTTGACCTGGCTGACCAGTTCACTGATATGATCGTCACCCAAAGGGGATTTCAGGCGAACTCGCGCAGCATCACCACGGCTGACCAGATGCTGCAAGAGCTGCTCGGTCTCAAACGCTAAGCAAATAGCTAGTCTGTCTGCGCACCGCAGACAGACTAACGAAATGCTTTAGTTTGTGAACATCTGGGCACGATAATACCGTATGGTCGAAGCTGCCCTCGTCGAAAAAACCGTAGAACGTCTTACCTTACGAAAGCCCGCACGCTTTCAGATCAATGCCTTAACCAAAGTCGGACGCAAGCAGCTGCAAGAGGTTCTCGTAGAGTTTTTCAGACTGGAAAATCTCGATCGCGCGCACGTTTTGCCGATACACTACGCGATCGTTGAAGTGGTATTCAACGCCCTGAA
Source organism: Spirochaetota bacterium (assembly GCA_029561505.1). Taxonomy (GTDB): domain Bacteria; phylum Spirochaetota; class Leptospiria; order Turneriellales; family Turneriellaceae; genus Turneriella. The sequence continues at coordinate 9,698 of JAKQXK010000405.1, forward strand.
GGGCAATGTCAAATTCGTTGCGTTTCGCGAAGAAATTCGCAAGCAGCTCAATCGCTTCAAGATTTCTGAAATCGAAGACCTGCTTCAGGTTATCATAGAAGAGCGAACATTGCGCGAATTCATGGCCCATCGCGTGCTGCCTGAAGTTCTGCGCCCGCAGGTGAGCAAAATATTTGATCTTGAAGAAAAATACCGCACCGGTATGGGAAAAAAGCTAAGCGCCGACCAAATCGAAATGATCAGGCGCTTTCGTATGCTGATTCGCAGCATAGACGCCGAAGTGCAAATGGTTATTCAACCCTCTGACGACATGATTGCTATCACTGTGACGAACAACGTACCGATGCTCGGGCGCGACCTCGAACGCATCGAAAACAGCCGTCGCTACCACCAGAAACTGCACCAAGAGGGTCGGGCGGGTGAGTTCTTTGACTCAGAGAATATTGACAATACCGAATCGGCTGGGTTCGGCATCGCTATGGTCGACCAGGGTTTCTACCGGTTCGGCCTGAATCCCTTTGAGCATATGCGAATTGAATCACGTAACCGCGAGACGCTCGTGACGCTGAGCTATCCGCGGCGCGTGCTGAAGAAAAACCCGGCGGATAGCTGAAAAGCCGCCGGCAGACTTATAATTAAGAAATCTTTTCTGCGGCTGCGTCTTTCGCGCCTTTCGTAAAAGACAGCGCGTAGATCAGCGCGGCCAGCAGTGCATATGCCGTCGTGATGGCGAACGGGGTTGGCCCTGCAATCGTCTGCACCCGCCAGGGCAGGTACATGCCTCCACCGATCTGTACAGAGTGCATGAGACCAAAGAAAGAGAAAAGCGCGCCAATCATAATGAAGACGCTCGCGCGACGAAAGCGGCGGTCGATGAGCATCGCAGTAAATGCACCCCAGATCATGGCGGTCAGAATGAAACCATTGCCCACTGCGTTGATGGCGAGCCAGCCTTCTTGATAGTGCCTTTCAAAGTAGGCAAAGCTCGAATGCATTTTGCCGGCCCACTCTGAAGACGATGCTTTGAGCGTCGCATAAAACCGCTCGATGTCGCCGATCATGGGCCCGAGTTTCATCTGCACAAGCGCCGGTATCGCGGGAATAATCGCCATGGTGACAGCTGTTGCATGGCGTTTGGGAGTCGAATGGTATGACTGTTCGACAATGTCGAGCCCCACAAAAATGAAGATCGGGGCGAGCGCCGCCGCGGGCAGAAGCTCTGCCATGAAGCCCAGATAACCAAAGATTCCGCCGAGACCGACAAAGATGCCTGTTGCGAGCGTATAACCCGCCCGACCACCCATGGCCTTATACGCCGGGTGCCCGATATAAGGTGTCGATTGCGCGACGCCGCCAAAGAGTGATGCACCGAGCGTCGCGACGGCTTCGGTCAAAAGAATGCTGCGCGTCTTATAGGCATCACCCGCAAGGCGCGCACTCGCAGTCACATTAATGCCGCCGATGACGGTGAGCAATCCAAATGGTATCGCGATAGGCAGATAGTCGAGTGCAGTCTTGAGGCCTGCGATGAAATCAAGCGTTGGTATCGGCGGCGCGAACCGCAGAGAAAAATCAATGGTGTGCGCGGGCACCAGCTTCGCGGCGAGCAATACGTAATACAGCAAAGCACCGACGAGCACCGACAGAAACACGCTCGGCATGTTATAAGGTAACTTCACGCGTGCAACCAGCGCGTAGAGAATTATGCCAAAGGCGATCATACCGACGATCGGCAAGCCGAACATGTGTTCGAGCGGCACGAGCGCGAGAAAAGTAATGCCGACACCCGCGAGCGAACCCAAGAGGCCTGCTTCGGGCACAACGCGCGCGACCCAGTCGCCAAAAAACGAAAAGAACAGTTTCACGATGCCGATCAAGAAGAGCGTCGCCATACCAACCTGCCAGGCGACGATGCCCGCGTCGTAGAGCTGTTGCGGAGTCGGGTTGGGCGTATTGCGCAGCGCCGCCAAGAACGCGGGCCCAATTACCATCAGTGCGATGCCCACGGTCGACGGCGAATCGAGCCCGAGCGGCATGGCTGTCACGTTCGCATTCTGCGTGCGGCGCGCGAGGCGAAAGGCCATCCATGTATAAATGAGATCTCCGATCAGAACCCCGATCGCGGTGCCGGGAAACATTTTCATGTAAACAATCTCTGCGGGAATCTTAAAGACCCCGGTGAGCAAAAGACCAAACAGCGCGAGGTTTGCGACGTTGTCGAACATCAGCGCAAAAAATGCGTTGAGATCGCCAAGGGCAAACCAGCGGTACCGAAACTGTGAAGAATTATTCGCTTGCATAGGATAGCAAGCGACAGGCTCAGGCGAGGGTCAACAAAATTTGACCGCGCCCGAGCCGCGCGAGAAAGCTCTGCTTAAGCGGCAGACGTAGCTGATTTGAACCGGGCGATCGCGTTCTTCAGGTCAGCCAGCGATACGTTGCGGCGCGTATAGGGATATTCAACTGTATAAACAGAAAGGTTCTCGGTTTTGCCCTTCGCCTGGTATAGACCCAGCTTTCTCAGCGCCGATGGCCGTTCGAGATGCCTGAGCAGCGAATCGTCAAAGACCACAAGGGAATCAACCTTGCGTGTGACACCCTCAAGACGTGCTGCAGAATTCACCGAATCGCCGAGCAATGTGTAGTCATATTTGACAGCTGAACCAATGTTACCTTCGCGCACCTGGCCTGAGCACAGACCGACACCTGCGTAGAGATAATGCGCAGGGTCATTGGCGGGCGCGCCGCTGCGCACGTCTTCTAGCCGCCTGCAGATTTCAATCGCGGCATCGAGAGCATGCACCGTGTCGCTCGCCTTGAAGTATGCCATAAGACCATCGCCCGTGAGTTTTGACACCGTGCCTCCGTTTTCGATCACTGAACGGTTTGCTATGTCGTAATATATTCCGAGCAGGCGCTCGAACTCGGTGCTCGATAGGCTCTCGGCGAAGGTTGTCGACGAAAAGATGTCAGAAAACAAAATTGTTTTGTCGCTCGTCTTCAGCACCCAGGCCAGCGGGTCTTCGCCTTTTTGCAGCCCTTGCAGCACCTCTGAAGGTGAATAACGCTCGAGAACGTAATGCGTGCGGGCCAGCGAATTGAGCATCGTACGAATCGGGCGGATTAATGAATCGCTCGATTCATCGAGCCGTACGGTTTTCATCGCCCAGTCGCCGAACTGCCTTACGGTGATGTTGTTTTCGACTTCGAGACAGAAGATATCTTTGTGGCGGCTGTCTTTGAGAATGCGCGAATAGCAGCGATTCAGGGCATCTTCGGGCCCTTCAAGAATCTGGTAGAACACATTATTGAAGCAGAAGAGCACGCCGGTCAGGCCATCGCGCGTGTTGTTCTTCACCGATCGTTCGCCAATCTCTTCAACCTCGCTTGCCATTAGCGGGCGCGTAAAACTGCTGATGTATGTGAGTCTCTTCATGCCACGATTATACTACACCTGAGGCGCATTGTCCAAGTTTAATAACAAACATTGGACAATCTTGTTTTTGTGATTATGTCGCATCTAATTGTGACCGCGTCGCACGAGGCAGATTTCCAGTGGTTTGCGGCCCGGTAAGAATGTGTTGACCCCCAAGCGGGCAAAGGCACTCGCGATTATGCATTTTTCACCGGGCCGTGCCGCCGCTGTGGCCTTGTTGTCAGTTGGTACTGCTTTGCAGGCACAGAAGTTACCGAACTTCTATAACGAAACCATGAACTTTCGCATCGAGTGGAAAGGTATTCGCGCCGGTGATGTCACGATGCGCACCCGCACTGAAGGCGATAAACATATCACCGTCAACGCCCGGGTGAACTCGTTGCAGACGGTGCACGGCATCTATTATGTTCAGGGCGCTTTCGCCACCAAGTGGAACCATGTTGCCCGATTACCTGTCATAGCGTTTGAAGAATCATATCAGGGTGATGCCTACCAGAGGCGCAAATTTCGTTTCGGTAACGGCACGGTGAATGTCGACAAGAACGAAAAGAAATTTCAAGAACATAGCTATCCTCATTCTGCGCAACTCAAAGGCGAATGGAAAGAGAACTATGACGTGAGCACCAAAGGCGGATATCAAGATCTGCTCGGTGCCTTCTATTACGTGCGCAGCACGGGCCGCGTGCCCCGCGTGGGCGAGGTTTTGCGCGTGCCGGTTCTGCCCGCAGGTGCGCGCCGAAGCCTCGTGCTCAAAGTGCTGGGAAGAGAGACGCGCAACGACGTGCCGTTCTTTGGCACCCGCGAAATTATTCATGTGCGCTCTTCACTCGTCGACGACGTCAACAACAAGACGCAGGCCGGCAGCAATATGTTCTTCAACACACAGACGCAGATTGAAATGTGGATAACTGCAGATGCAGACTTCGTGCCCGTAAAAATCTGGACCGACGTGCCCTACCTCGGTACTGCTTTTATTCTGCTCGAAAATTATACACAACCCTGAGGTATCGCACAATGCGTTCTGTTCTTTTTTTACTCACATTTACCGTTTCTCTCTTTGCCGACGGCTGGAAATTTGCAAAATCGACTGATGGTGTGACGGCATATACTCGTGTCGTTTCGACGTCGAACTTCAAAGAGTACAAAGTTGAAACCGAGGTGAATGCCACCTTAACGCAGGTCGTCGCCGTTCTGATGTCGGTCGCCGATATGCCGCAGTGGGTCGACCGCTGCGCTGAAGCAAAAATGCTGAAAGAAATGAGCGCCACCGAGTCGATTACCCGCACCATCACTTCGTCGCCTTTTCCGCTTAAAAACCGCGAGGCGATCTCTCATGGTAGACTCTACCAAGACCAGAAAACCAAAGTTGTTACTCTCGTGGCTACCGGCCGGCCCGATTATCTGCCAGCCAATTCTCAGTTTGAGCGTGTTAAAGAAACGCGGGGCCGGTGGGTGTTAACCCCGAAACCCGGCGGCAAAGTTCATATTCAAATGATCGGCCATACCGACCCCGGCGGCATAATTCCTGCACCGATTGCCAACCAGTTCGTGGTCATGATTCCGCTGAATTCGGTTAAAAACTTGCGGACGCAGATGCGTAAAGAAAAGTATGTCAAGGCAAAGCTGAACTATATCAAAGAACTGTGAGGACTAAATGTCAGTAACGAACCGAAAAGGAATCATACTCTGCGTCGATGACGAACCCGGTGTGCTTTCTACGTTGAAAGAACAATTGCTCGCCGACTTCATCGCCACGCATGAAGTTGTGACCGCAACATCTGGCGAAGAGGCGCTGGCCTTTGTCGAAGCAGCCCGTTCAGAAAATGAAATCATTGAACTCATTATTACTGACCAAATGATGCCGAATATGAAAGGCGATGAATTTCTGAAGCGCGTGCACGGGGTGCTGCCCGACACGATGAAAATTCTGCTCACTGGCCATGCAGGCCTTGACTCAGCCATCAAGGCGATCAACGAGGGTGGTCTCAACCGTTACATCGAAAAACCATGGAACGCAGAAGCAATGCGCGACGACATCAAGGGACTCATCGGTAAGTTCAGGCAGAATCTTGAGAACCAGTATCTTCTCAATAATCTCGAAGCGCGCATACGCGAACTCGGGCAGGCATGAAGAAATTAACTGGCATTCTCGTCAACCGATGCAAGCAGTTTGCCGCAGTTTGCGTCACCGCGCTCACGATCTCTGCTGTTTTGTTTCTTACTCTAAGCTCGACGGCTGCAGAGAAGAAGAGGCTCTCGCAGATATTCGATACGAGCGAGCCCTATTCCGTTATTGGTGTTCTTCCCGATGCTTCAGGTTTTCTCGAAAAACTGCGTGAAGGCAAAGCGCAGCGGGCCTTTTTCGATTCGCCGCTTGGACTGCATTTCGTGCGTTCGGCACCGCTGCGCGGTGCAGCTCACCTGCACAGGCTGATCTCGCTTGCGCCGCGCTCGTGGCAATGGAACCTGTATTCATTCATCACCGATGGCCCCGTATTTTACCGCTCACACGGAAAAGCCTTTGTACTCGTGGTGGCGCTCAACAAGAAGGGGCAGGTAATTACCTCGCTTCTAAAAGACGCGCATGCTGCGCGCACCGATGACCTGCTGATTATCGCCTCTGATGCGCAAACGCTCGCTGCGCAGCTCGCGTATCTCAAAAGCCCCAAACTTCAAGACTCAGAATTTGACGGGGCTTTCTCGCGGCCGCAGGCATTGACACTCGGTTGGCAATCGGCTTCAGACAACAAAAGCCGTCGCAGCCTCTTTCGCTCGCTTTTGCAAGAATCCATGGGGTTTTCACTCACTGGCAATTGCACTCTGGTGTTCACGCCCTCAGCTGATGCTATCGCGGCAGATGGCGCCTGCGCGCAAAACACCCGCAAGCCAGGTGCCGCTTCGCGCGCCGAATCGCTCAGCATACCTGATTATCCCGCCGTTGTGCACTTTAAGAAGAGCCAAACCGCCACGGCGCACGTTCTCGCGCTGCATGGGCTGCAGTCAGAATTCGGGTATTTAATTCCACAGATCTTTTTTTCGGGCCCGAGCAGCGACCAAAAAACCCTGGAATTTCTCAGCCAGGCTTTTAAGACCCGCCGGCACGTTCTCGAAAACGCAGACGGGGCGATACGTGTGAAATATCCCTACCCTTACGCCTACGCCGACAAGAAATTTGAATTGTTTTCTCCCCACCTTGCGGCAAATCGCGAGCGATTTTACTGGCAGAGCTTTTTGCCTGCGAAAAAAACGCAACAGACGAATCTCGAAATCGACGCATCGCACGATTTTGATGCCACCATAAAGATCTATCCGTTGCTCAAGAACTCTGAGGCGGCGCTCAAACAGTTTGACGCGATCTATTCACCGGGTCATTTTAATGAGTTTCGCGACGCACTCTTCAAGTCGGCCCCCGCGCTGCAACGCAGTGTGCTGCGCATATTCACTGAAAGCCAGGGTAATAAGCTGCGCATAGCGGGATCGCTCACGTTCGCCGATGCTTAACCGCATCGCGCTGGCACTGCTCTGCTTAAGCGTTCAGGTATCGGCTGTAGAAATCACGGGCCGTCTGCCTGGCAGCCAGTTTCGCGAAGATAATCCACCCCGCTTCGGCGCCGTGATGAGCCTCGTCTCGCGCGTCGATTCGGTCGTTGTCTTGCACGCAGTCGTGAACAAACCCCGATTAACGATCGCTGACCAGTTGAAACACATAGCAAAAGGGTTTAAATTACCCGTCAAGGCACTGACAAAACTCGACATGATCGAAGGCACCCACCGCTGGCTGCAGTATTCATTTCGCAAAAAAAATGGCGGGGGCTTCGTTTATATAACACGCGTCGAAAATGATTTCATCTATTTGGTCATTTTCAACTTGAGCTTTGATGCTCTGGCGAACGACCTGCCTTACATCGACAGGTATGTACAGCAGTTGGGTCTGAAGAACCAGGCTGAATCTCTAAATTGAATTCTGCCTTAGCTCACCGCGTGGCCAATCTTTTTCTTATAAGCAAGATTTGCTGAAATTTTATCCCAGTGAGAATGTATCTCGGTGACAGGCATTGTCAGAGTGTAAAAGTTTACCTGATATGAGAGCAAGAGACTCTTTGCATGAAAATAGGCATTCGCAAAGCGCTTTCGCATCACCTCTTCATCGCAGTTCAACGACACGATAAGAATTTCCCGCGTCGAAAGCACAATGCTGCGGTCAGGCTCTTTGAGAATACGGTGCACATCTTTTTGCAACTCGTCTAACATCTCTTGCGCAAAATATTCGCCCGTGATGCCTACATATTTGGTAAGTGACTCAAAATACAGGTAGGTAAACGTCACGGGTTGATTCTGTGCGAGCGTCGGTGATATCCAGTCGACGATGAGGTTGTCCGTATGCGTGAAGAGTGCTGCAATTCTATCATCGCGCGAAAACCCTGAAGGTAAATAAAAACGCTCAAAAACATATTTGAGGCGCCGAAGGTTCTCGACGATAGGTGCATCTTTGAGTGCGAGCGCGGCGATCGTATATTCCTGGTCGTGGTAGCCACTGCGCAGAAAATGCAGAGCGTAGTTGCGACCATTGTGTTCAAAATCGATTACGCCTGCATCGGTCTGTTCGGCGTTACCCGAAATTGTGGCGTAGACCGCGGGGCTCAAAGCAGGAAAAATTCCGTAACTATGACCGACGGTACCGGTTTTCATGTCATAGACAAACACTGTCAGAAACAGCGCCCTTAGCGCCTCAAAAAACAGGTAATATTCCATGTAGCGCGAATAGATTGCATCGTTTGGGTCGTCGATACGCCGCTGCCAATAGGCAAGCAGCGTGTGCGCGACACCCGCGTCGATGCGATTGTCGCGCACCATTGCCTTCAAATGCGCCAGATCTATATTATGAAAATCGCGGTAGAGACCGTCGCGGTCAGCCATGCTTTCTCTTTGCAAGTTCGGCGTTCAATTTGGCCAGCGTATCTCGCGCCATATAGCTGCTGCGTACAAACGGACCAACCTCGTGCGCCAGAAAGTCTCGCGCGATCACAGACTTTTCGAGCTGCTCAAATTCCGCAGTGCTGTAAATCCTCACGACTTCTGCCTGTTCTGGCGAGGGGCGCAGGTATTGGCCGATGGAAACGATGTCGATTGCGCCGGCTTTCATGTCATCGAGCAGCTGCTGCACTTCTTCATCGGTTTCACCGAGGCCGACCATCAGTGCACTTTTGCGAATAACTCTCGGCCAGTGTTTTTTCAAGTGCGAGAACAAATCGAGAGAACGCCGATACGAGGCCTGGGGGCGAATCGCCGGCGAGAGGCGCTCGATTGTCTCCATATTGTGTGCTATCACGGCGGGGCCGGCCTCGGCGATTACCGCCAGGTGCTCGGCGCGGTTGTGAAAATCTGGAATCAAGAGCTCTACGGTAATGCCCTCGGCATTGAGGCTGCGCGTGATGCGCGCGAAATGCGCAGCCAGCCCGGCTTCGTCGTCGTCACGTGCCACTGAGGTGATCACGAGGTAATCATATTTGCCATCTACCGCCGCGCGCAGAATGTCGTCATGCTCTTTGTCAGCAATGGTTGCGAGCGGTACAGGCTTTGCCGTGGCGATGTGGCAGAATTTACAGGCCCGCGTGCATTCGCGCCCCCCAATTAGAAAGGTGGCGATGCCCAACGATGAACATTCATGGCGATTCGGGCAGCGTGACTCTTCGCAAACCGTATGGACATTCTTATATTGCAGCAGCTGCGTTTCACCGTCAAAGTTCCAGGTGAGACGTTTGGCGACGTTTTTGGGTACTTCGGTAGCTGCGCTCATTTTGCGGCGAGTGATCTCGCGTGCAGGTAGCCAGATTCAAGCTGGTCTGCCAAACCAATTCCAGAAAACGCCCAGCCGGCGAAGTGCAGCTTCGGGTGCTTCTCCAGATGTGACATAACTTCTCGCTTCCATTCGCCGTATCCGGGGGCATAACGCGGAATACCTGGCGTATGCCGAAAAACGCGGCTCCATTTCGGCTTCGCGCGAACCTTCATGACCCGCGACAACGATTCTGCGGCGAGCGATGCAAGTTCGTCGTCTTTAAAAAGATCGCTTTCGCCCGAAACCATGGTTTTTGTCAGAAACGTGTCATCTGCTGCGCGACCGGGAAATACATTGCTCGCAAAAATTGAACCCAGAATCGAGGCACGCTCTTTTCGCGGCACTAAAAATCCATACCCTGAATACGAAAACTCTTTGCGGTTATAACCTGAATATACGACGTTGATCGGCGAATATTTTAACTCGCTGACTTTCTTCGAGAGATCTTTGTCAAAATCACGCAGCACGTACGACAGGTCGGCCGTACCGATTGTCGACACGACGTGATCAAAGGCGTCGAACTGTTTCGCTTTTGAGCTCACCTGCAACTGGCCATTTGTGAGCGTTTGAATTCTCGCAATCTTGTCGTTTACGATCTCTACGTTCATCCTCTGCAATTTTTTGACAAACGCATCGACCCATGTGATCATGCCACCTTTGAAACAATAGATACCTTTTTCGAAGCTCACCTCACCGAGTTCGGCTTTCCAGAAATTTTTGCGTTCAAGCATATACTCTTTCAGCGCCGTTTTCAGCCGCGGTGCCGCCACAATCTTGGCGAAAAGCTGGGGAAAAACCGAAGAGAATTCGAGATCTTCAGCTTCACTGCCATAAACACCGCGGGCAAAAGGTGAGGCCAGGTATTCAGCGGCGCTGAACCCAAGAACGTTGCGCGCCGCATCAAACAGCGTAATCGTAGGCCACAGTGAAAACTTGCGTCGCATCGCCAGAAAAATACGAATCTTCTCGGGAAAAAAGAGCAGCGACGTGGTGATAAAGCCACCCGGCGATTTCGGTGCATTCACCAGATAACCATCTTTCAGTATATAGCGTTTCGCGCTCTTCTTGTCTTCAAACAGCAATTTGTCCTTTATATCCAGTTCAGCGACAAGTTGGTTAAAGAGACCACTGCGGTCGAGATATGAATCAGGGCCGGGTTCGAGCGTTGCCCCTTCGTATTGCTCAGTGGCAATATTGCCGCCGGGTTTTTGCCCATTAAACAGCGCGACATGCGCCCCGGGAAACCTCTTCTTAAGGTAATATGCGTGGCTCAGCCCTGAAATACCGGCACCCACCACTGCGATTCGTTGCATTAGTTTCCTTCGGTTTTTTGCATAGCGTGACAATTAAAAAGCCACGCAAAAGCAAAAATAGCTTTACAGAAACATATTTATTTCAAGGTTTCAAGTATGATGCCCGCCGCCGTCCGCGAGATCGCAATCACCCCGATGGGGTACGCTGCCGTTGTGACGCCCGAATTCAAAGACAAAATTATACCCATATTCATTGGTCCGTCAGAGGCTTATGCAATTTCGACCGTGCTACAAAATGACAAGCTCGAACGCCCCGTAGGCGCCGATCTTCTGCGTTCAGTCATCGAAGCCGCAGGGGGAAAGCTCACGAAAGTGTTTATCAACGACTTTCATAATGGCACTTTTTTCGCCCGCGTCTATATCACCGGGCCCCATTTTGACAACCACCTGCTTGAGCTCGATGCGCGGCCGTCAGATGCCATTGCACTGGCCGTACGCTTTCGGGCGCCGATCTACGTCGCTGAGCATGTTTACGATCGCACGGCCATAGACCCAACGACGCTCAGAGAAGCAGATGCCGATGCCCTGCGTTCAGCCAGCGACAGCAACGTCGATGAGTTGCTCACTGCAGACGAGCGCGAAGATTTTTTTGAGGCTATTCTCGAAGAGTTTGGTGAAAAGAAAAAGAAAGCCCCCAAAGATACTAAAGAAACCACGCTTGAAAAAGTGAAGTTTCTCTCGCGTACCGAAGTGCTGCAGCAGATGCTTAAGGCCGCGCTGGGCCGCGAAAACTACGAAGAAGCGGCTCGCCTGCGCGACGAACTCAGAACCGAATCGGTCAACTGACAGCCGAGCGCTTCAGGTTCAATTCACTTGTTCACGTGGCTCTTGTCGGTGAACTTGTCAAAATAGATATCATTCTTACCGATACCGCTTTCGCCAAGCGCAACGATCGCAGCGTCGATCATGCCTGGAGGGCCGCAGAGAAAAGCCGCCGTATCTGAAAAATCAAGACTCTGCCGGGCAATATATTCGGTCACGAGGCCACGAGCGCCTTTCCAAGCTGAACCGGATTCTTCATGAGACAGAATCGGCACGAACTCAAAGTTCGCACCGAGTTGCCTCTTTATCTTTTCCATATCTTCAAGCGCGTAGAGGTCTTTTTGGGTACGTGCGCCGAATAGGTAGACGATGCGTTTAGCCACTTTTTTCTGCGCGGCGTCTTCAAGCATCGCGCGAATCGGGGCCATACCGCTACCCCCCGCGATGCACAACAAATTGCCTTTGTTTTCACGCCAGCCAAAGCTGCCGCGCGGCCCGCGCAGCTTGACTTTCTCGCCTGTGCGGTCTGCTGCATGAAACCAAGTCGTCATCTCGCCATTGGGCACAAGCCTGAGATGGAACGAGACCTCTACATTGCCGCCACCGGCGCCTGGGGCCGATGCAAACGAATAAGATCTCGAGCCTTTAACACCGGCCACGGCGAGGTCGGCGTATTGACCGGCTGTATACCGCAGCTTTTCGCCGAGTTTGATTTTGACTTCAACGATATCGTGCGTCAGTTTGCGATAGCCGCTCACCTCGCCCGAATATTCTTTCGACTCGTCGGGCTCGAGTGTGACAATCATGTCTGTTTTTGGTATCGCCTGACACGCGAGAATATAGCCTTTTTTCAAATCATCTTCTGTCAGCACGAGCGACATATCTGAGAGGTCTTTGTATTCGCCCTGAATGAGCTTCGTCTTGCAGGTAGTGCAACTGCCCGCGCCGCAGCTAAACGGATAGTCGAGGCCTGCTTCAAGGGCGGCTTCGAGCAGGGTCTGACGGTGCTTAACCGTAACCGTTTTGCCCATGCTCTGAATGACTGCAGTGAATGTCGGTTTTTCTTTTTTCTTAAATAGAGAAAGCATTCGGCTCGTTAAAAGTTCGAAACGGCTAGGCAAACACAATTGAAAATGGTAGGGGCCAAACTGCCGGCGCTCACGTGCGCGAAAACAGGCTGAATAGCCGCCGGTTTGCCGCGATTGCCCTGATTTCGCCGATCAGGTCATTCGTCGCGTCATAGCCCATGCGAATAAAAGCGTCGGCAGCCGAATAGTCTGCCCAGTGATAATTGCCACGAATCGGCCGAATAACCAGATTCGCTTTCTGTAGCTGAATCTTGCGGCGGTGTTCTGAAGCGATCTCTTCTGTTTTGAGCATCACATCAAAACCGCTACGCGGTATATTGTCGGGCAGATGCTCATCAGAAACGTCGATTACAACAAAACGGCTCGCGCCGATGCGTTCTGCTGTTTCAACACCTAGTTTGTCTAAAACTCCCCCGTCGACATACCATTCTTTACCGATACGTTCAGGCGGAAAAATCAGTGGCATTGATGCCGAGGCGGTAACAGCTTGTCTGAGTTTGTCAGAACCCTGAAAAACACGCAGCTCACCGGTGCGAATGTTCACCGCCGCGGTAGCAAACGGAACCACGGTCGCGCTGATCGGCACGTCGGCGATAAATGGATGCATCACCGCCTGAACATCGGCCGGGGTTAAGACGCCGGGCGCTGTGAATATTCGGCGCAGAATGTTTGTGCCCATCAGCAGCTTTTGCGCCCTCTGCACAAAACCTTTCGAAGTCGGGTCGTGGTTCGTTGTCCAGGTACCGACTACGGAGTTCTTGAATGCGCTGAAGGCAATCAGTTGTTTGAGGCGTTTCTCAAGAAAGTCTATATCGGGCATCACGCTGTAGATACCGCCGACAATTGAGCCCATCGAGATGCCGACCAAAAAGTCGAACTTGATATCATTTTCGATCAGAGCGCGAAGCGCGCCGACATGCGCGAAACCCCTGGCCGCTCCGCCACCGAGATTCAGAGAAATTTTACCAGGCATACCTAATCGCGAATGGTTTGACGCTGCGCCTGAAATACCGCTTTTTTCCGAGGTGATTCGAAAGGCTGAACATTACCGGGCATCGGGCAAAGCTTCGAACAAAAAATGGCGGCGCATGTTTCTGGCATCGGTACTCGTCGTTCTGGTTGCAGTCTTGTTTCAACTTGTCTTGCGCCAACTGTTTTTCTATCCCCTGCGCATCACCAGTGACGCAATGGCTCCCGAAGTCAAACCCGGCGACAAGCGCTACTTTGTTTACCCCAAACTTACTTCCACAGGCAAGGGTGATATCGTGCTCGTAAAGTCGATGCGCGCCGACGTTGAGATGCTTTGCCGCATTGTTGCAACCGATGGCGACCGTGTACAGATCAAGCAAGGCAAACTGACTATCAATGGCTCTGTCGAGCGCGAGATGGCACCCCGCACCTCTGATGCCCGCGACCTCAGCTTTGAACTCGCCGAAACCGAGGTCCGCCCGAATTTTTTCTTCTGCCTTAACGACAACCACCTGAACACAAATGATTCACGGGCACATGGAATCTTTGCGCGCAACCAAATCGTAGCAAAAGCATTTAAGCCGTTTCTGCTCTTCTAATGACAGCCCCCGAGCAAGGCGCGAATGCTGAATTGGCGCGAAGATTCAGAACACGCATCTCTACCTTCATCAGAAAATACGCCACAACACTTGAAGTGAATGATTCGCAGGCGCTCTTGCTACAGTTCACACCCGATGCGCGCGAGCTCAGCGACATAATCGGATTTTCAGACGACCCGCTGCACGAAGAAGATGCCGATATACACCCATTTGGTGATGTTGTTCACAAATATCCAAACAAGCTGCTCTATTTAAGCACAGATGAATGTCCCGTTTATTGCCGCTATTGTACGAGAAAGCGCAAGACACTCTTATCGCAAGGGCATGAATCGACGCAGCTGTCGCTCATCGCCGAATACCTTGAAAGCCATTCTGCAATCAACGAGGTAATCTTTTCGGGGGGCGACCCACTCATGTTACCGCCGAAAGATTTTCTGCTGCGAGCACGCACTTTCTTGAATGTTCAATCTATTGATTTTCTGAGGCTGCACACTCGTGCCCTCACGACCGCACCCAACCTCTTGAGCGCCGGCTTTTTGGCGGCGCTGGCCGACTTGCGCACCCAGTTCGCAGGCAAGACAATCGCATTTGTGGCACATATCAACACCGCCTCAGAGATCAGCGATCGCACCCGAGAAGCAGTTGAGGCTTTGAACCGGTTGGGCATTCGCTGCTATGCACAGACCGTGCTGTTACGCGACGTTAACGACGATGCGCAGACGCTCGCGCTATTGTGCAAGGCCCTCAGCGCCGCGGGAGTTCAACCCTATTATCTGCATCAACTCGACCGGGTTACGGGTTCAGCGCACTTCGAAGTAGCTGATGATGAAGCTCTGCAGATCTATGCCCAACTCAGGCAACTCGTGCCCCGTTACCTTGTGCCCGAATTCGTGCGCGACTCTAAGCAGGGAAAAAAACCCGTCGCCTGAACCTATTCTGGATTCACCAGGTTCGCGCTCTCGTTGAGCCAAGCATCAAAATCTGCTTCGCGCCGCAGAGGTTCGTACAGCTTCATTTTTCTGAAGTTCTCAGTCAACTTCTTGCGCGCGCGCGTATCGCGCAGGTAAATGCGGCCTTTCGCCTTGATGCCTGCGATATCGCCCAGGTGTGCCATAGACATCAAATGCAAATTCATCTGAGAAGGTGTCGGTTTTTTGATCTTGTCAAACTCAACCAACGCCGAACCATATTCTTTAAGCGCGAAATGCGAAACGGCCCGCCACCCGTTCGTGTCTTTGAGGTCTTGCAGCTGTGTTTTGAACTTCGAAGTCAAATCGAGCACTGCGCGGTACTTTTCTTCTTTAAACAGTACGCCTACAGCAACTGGCAAGTCTGAGAGTGCATACGCTGGCAGACTCACGCCCGATTCGTCATCGTCTAGGGTCTCGCCAGAATAGATCTGCATCGCGTGCTGTGCGGCTTCGCCGCTCTTGTTCTCTGCCAGCGCACGCTTCATTGCGTAGAGGCTGATAAACATTTTGCTCTCGGTTCTCGTTGAAAACCGGCAATACTCTTCGTCATGAATACCTTTAGATATTTTTGCGAGACAATAAAGCCTGCGCAATGCCTGTAAGGTTTTCTTCTTCAACTCAAGCTCACCGGCTAACCGCCGCGCCGGCTTTGAGTGCGCATAAGCTTCGGCAAGATTGCCCAGCGCGTAGTGAGCCTGCGCAGCGTTGTAATGAATATAAAAGCGCATCTGCAGATCTTCAGGCGGATTTTCAAGGGCACCGCCAAAATATTTCAGTGCTGTCTTGTAATCTTTGCGCTTGCGGGCGAAGAGGCCCAGCTTGTATGCAGCAGCGGCGTCGCGTGAGTCATCCCAAATTTGCGCGTAGACGCGTTCGGCTTCAGCCATGCGTTTGCATTTTTCGTGGTAAAGGGCCATTTTCCAGCGGTATTCTTTTAGGCGTGCGTCGGCTGAAATGGCTGCGTTGTAAGCTGATATAATCGTATCGGCGAGTTCGCACAGGTCTTGACTTTCAGCACCCTCGGCGGATTTTTCTCTGTACTGTTTTTCGAGAGCAATGGCTTTTCGCACCTCTGCATACCCCTTCGTATTGCCGCCGACATGGTGGCCCTCAGCTTCCATACGAATCTTTTCGAAGAGTTCGCTTTTTTCACCAATTTCTTCGAGGCGCTCAACGTAGCGCAGCGATTCGGGGTAAAGCTTCGCCTGGCGATAGAGAATAGCCAGTTTCCAGTATGCAACCTTCTTGAATTTCTTCTGCATCGGCCGCTCGGCAGCTGCGCGAAAATAGGGAATGCTCTCAGCGTATTGCCTGCGGGCTTCGAGAATCAGCCCGATGTACAGACGCGGATCACCCGTCTCGTCACCATTGTCGATCGCTTGTTCGAAATGCTGCTTCGCGGCATCGTAAGAACCGCGCGAATATGCTTTTTCACCGAGTACAACTTCTTTACTCTTGGCAAGTGCGGCACCGCTGGCCACCAGCCCAAGCAGCATCACAATTACCGCTATTCTTGCCATGCTTTCAGGGTTGACTGGTCGCCGATTTCCATCGCGAGCTTGGCCGCCGCGGTGCAGAGGTTAAACTCGGCCTCAGCCACTTCTTTTTCAGTTACAACCATGGCACCCAGCGCTTCGATCAGGTCTTTTGCGCTGCCGGTGCCAGTCGTGTATGCCGTCATTTCTGACAGCGACCATTTATTTGCCTCTTTATATTTATTCTGGCTGATCTCATGCTGCACCTTGTGCTTTTCGAAATCCCACATGGCCATCGCGATCTTCAGGGGAATACCGGTCTCTGCTTCGCCCTGTTTTGCCTGCATCTTTTCAAGCTCGGCTTCAGCCTTCTGTATTTTGGCCTTCGTGTTGCCAAAGTCG
This sequence comes from Spirochaetota bacterium, assembly GCA_029561505.1. Lineage (GTDB taxonomy): Bacteria > Spirochaetota > Leptospiria > Turneriellales > Turneriellaceae > Turneriella. Next base: position 26,552 of record JAKQXK010000405.1, read on the forward strand.
AGATCCCATTTGGCGCCAAACACGACGGCGAATATATTGCGGTTAAACGGGTCATTCGCATAAGTACTCTGCTGATAGTCGCGCATTGCCGTATAGTTCATGTCGGCGCGGCCTGCAACGAAGAGCACCGGCAGGTTGCCGCCTTTCTCCATTTCGACCTGGTGGCGCCGCGCCTGCAGGCCCTCGGCGACCGCTTTTAAATCTGGGTTGGTCATATGCGCTTCGGCGATAAGCTGTTCGAGCGCACGCGTCGAGTCTTCGATTCGTGGAAAATCCTGCTCGAGAACGAGCAAAGATTCTTTTTCACCGAGAAAATGTGCGAGCGCGAGGCCCGAAGATTTTTTATTGGCGATCCATTCTGCGTTGAACCGCTGCAGTTCCAGCGCAAAGAGGTTAAGGCGCGTGAGATCTTTGCGTTGCACCTCGCCCGTGCCTTTCTTGTAGAGTTTATTCGCATGCGCAAGAATAGTCTTCATCTTTTCGCCAGCGTCGTCGAGCACGGTTTTCAGCCGCTGCAACAGAATCATCTGCAGATAAAGCTGCTTATACTCAAAGATGCTGCGATTGATCTGGCTTTCGTGCAAGAACCTGCCGCCTTCTATTGCATGCGACGCCGCACTTTTGCCGCTTTTGATGCGCCCAAAACTGAAAACAGGATAAACCACCTGCAGCTCACCATGTACGAAGGGACCCCACTTGGAAAAATTGTCATAAGAGCGGGTCGCGTCACCGCGCACCTCGTAGATGGGCGCGACGTAAGTCAGCAAAGAAAACGTTGGCAGATCACTCGCTGACGCTTCGGTGCGAATCGCCTCGAAACTCAGAATCTGTGCCTTGCTTTCGAGAATCTTTGCGTTGTTTTTGAGAAGCCGCGTGAGGCCCTCAGAGAAGCGAATCGGTTTCTCTGCCAGTAAGGGAAAAAAAGAGACGACCGCCAGCAATACTGCCGCGCAGCCGGATCTATTTATTGATGCGCTGAATACGTTCACGCAATAACTTTACGAGGTGCTTGTAACCTTTCTTTTTGATAATCGATGAGAACTGGTTGCGAAAATCAAGTAGAGTCGAAGCTTCGTCGATGTGAACATCGTAGAGCTTGAGGCCATCTTCTGCCCGGTACAAAAAGAACTCGACCTTAAAACTTTGCTTGCGGTGAGGCACGCGCGTGTTGACGATGATAGCTTCTTTGTCGAAGGTGTCGTCTGTTTCTACGCGCTCTGAAATAATCTCAATCGGTATTTTGCCAGTGATCACTTTCTGCGACGGAATGTTAGCTTCGACAACGCGGTTCGCCATGAGCTCGTGAAACAGGCCGAGAAAATCTTCTTGTTGAGCGGGGTTCAATTTCTTAAAGTATGCCCCAAGGGCCAGTTTGCCGATCTCTTTAACGTCGAGAATCTGCAACGCAAGCTCACGCGCCCGGCCAGAGACGTCTTTGCGCTTTTCTGCAGAAAAATCTTCGGCGAGTTCGCCACGCAGCTGTTCGAAACTGTTGATGATATTCTGCATGTATTCAAGCCCTTCGCCGGCATAGACGGCAGAAGCGAATACCAAAGAGAAGAATATCAGGCGCAGCGAACGGATCATGATTTGCTCAGGAATTATTTCTTTTTGCGAAAGTAAGCAATTATGATGATAATGGCCAACAATACCAGAACGATCTTCGCAATCTGCCACACGGTACCGACAACAAATGGAATGCAGCCGTCGGGCAGAAATAGCGCTAGAACTACAATCGCCAGAATGAACAACAGCGTATTGGGTTTTTGCATTCCCGGATTTTCCGCAAACGAACGCTTGCCGTCAAGTGAAATGCAAGCGACATCAGACGCGGCCTTGCGCACCCGCGGTATCGGTTGACGCGACGTTTAAAGCCTTGTTTCAGACGACCATAACCCTATGCGGCGCTTGTCTCACATACCTACGATTTTCCGACTTGTATGCTGCATGCTGCTCACTTCGGGTGCACTCTTCGCACAGGTAGAGACCGACCAGTGGCGTTTTAGGCCACAAATCGGGCTCTGGTTTGGCCCGGTGACACCCGTACCCAATACACGCATTGCCGATGTGCTCACGACCAGCCTCGGCGGTGGTTTGTTTTTTCGCGGCAATCTGCCGAGCAACACATTGCGCACAGAAATCGGTTTCTCATACAGCTATTACACCTCGCGCACCGTCGCGCGACTGCATTCTATACCCGTTTATGGCGCGCTCGTCTATACATTGCCCATCAATCTTCCGTTATCTTTTTACGTGAAAGCCGGCGCCGGGGGCAACTTTCTGCGCAACTATCCCGAAGGTTCGAAGAACTGGCTGCCCGCAGGTTACCTCGGCTTCGAAACCTCGTTTCCAGCGGGGCGTCTCATCAACATCGGTGTACGAGCCGATTATTTCTTCGTCTACGAG
>JAKQXK010000406.1 GCA_029561505.1 Spirochaetota bacterium
GTGGGCCGGCCGCATTACCTGTTTGACGCGCATGCTGCCCGTTTTGTCGAGCAGGTCGCGCAGGTCGATATAACCAGTGATCTCCGCGGGAATCGTCTCGTAAACGGGATAGCGCGAATAAGAACTTCGTTCGAGCGCCTCTGCGCATTCGGCGAGCGTCGCACCCGCGGGCAGAGAAAAAAGCTCGCTCATCGGCGTCATGATCTCGCGAATCGTCGTACTCGAATACGTTGCGAGCGATTCTGTGAGTGGCAATTTACTTTCGCCGGTATGTTCAGAAATAAACCGAAAAACTTCGAGGCGGGCATCGTCGTGCTTTTCTGTGCCGACTTTGCCGATGAGGCGTGAGATCTTCAGAAACACATAACTGAGCGGCAGCAGCAGATAATAGAACATCCAGATCAAAACGTAGGATTTCTCAAGCAAGAGCAGGTTTTTGCGCCGGCCAACAGCTTTCGGCAGTGCCTCTGACAGCAGAAAAAACAAAACAAGTTCGACGAGAAATGCGAGAAGTTTCCACTGCCATTCGCGCTCAGGCGGCAGCAGCGAATCGAGCGCGAGTGTGCCGCCGACGATTGCAAGGTTATTGCCCGTCAACAACATCGCGATAATGTCGTTCTTATGCAGAAAGAGTTTTTCTAGCCGTGCGCGGTTGCCGCGCGTGACATTGAGCGCCGAAAGGCTGAAAAACGCCACTTCGGTTGCTGCGAAGAAGGCTGCGCTGATGAGACAGCCGATGAAGATGGCGATGCTAAGCATTTTTTTTCACCACCAGAACAAAATCGCGAATGCGGTGCTCGTCGACGCGAAAAGACTTGAAGACCAGCGACCCGATTTCAATTTCTTTTTCGCCATGCGGAAACCCGTCAAGCCGCTCGAGTATAAAGCCGCCGATTGTTTCGCTGATTTCGGCGTTGAGATTTGAACGAAATATTTCGTTGAATCGGTCGAGCGGCATCTGCGCCGAAACGCGGTAACGCCGCGAATCGAGCTGCGTCAGGTACTGGTCTTTGGGGGCCGCTGTGAAGCTTGCCCCGAGAATGTGGTTAATTATGCCGCGCAGCGTCACTGCACCGATAAACGCGCCTGCTTCGTCGACAACGACTGCAAGGTCGCGCCGGTTGTGCATCAGCGCCGAAAGCGCCTCGCTCAGCGAAAGTGACGCGGGCAAGAACTCTACTGGGTGCATCTTGTCGCTCAGCTCTTTTTTGCGGGCAAGCAGAAGCTGCACGACCCCCCTCAGGTAGACGACCCCTTCAATCTCGACCGAATTTTTTCGGTAAATGACGGCAAAATTGTGCGGCGAGCCGCTGAAGGCCTTGCGTGCCTGCGCGACGCTCGTGCCTTCGGGCAGCATCAACGCCTGCGAACGTGGAATCATCGCCGAATAGATGTCGTTGTGGTAAAACGCGATTGAACGCGACAGCATCAGCATCTCTTCTGCGCGCAGCAGGCCGTGGTCTTCGGCAAAACGCACGGCTTCGACGAGTTCAGATTCGCTGAGAGTGCTCTTTACC
>JAKQXK010000436.1 GCA_029561505.1 Spirochaetota bacterium
CGAGTAACACACACAAGACCACGTGACGGGCACCCGTACCCCACCTTAAAGACCGAAAAATGAGCCATGCGCCACCCGAGAACAGCGCGGCAAAGACCGCGCTGTAAAAGAAGAAACCCCAGCCATGTATGGCGGTACCCATGACCAGAATGCCGGTCGCAAGCATGCCAAAAGTGAGAACGTCAATTTCAGCCCGAGACCCACGAAACGCGCCATTTGCGCTCGGCGGCGCAGATGCAGAACCGGAGAGGCGGTATTCTGCCCGATCACCGCTCAGGCGATCAAAAAAATCAGCAATGCGGCGAAAGAACCTGCCGAGTTTCGAAGAACGGTGCGGTTCTTGTGCCTCGGCCACAGCAGCGGTTAAATTTTAATGAACCGCGCTTCAACTATAAATTCTTTCTGGCGAATCGTCTCGAGCAGCGCCTTCGGTATCTCGTCATCGAGCCCAAGAAAGGTGCGCGCTTCGCCACCTTTTTTGCCTCGCGAAAGTTCCATGCTCGAGATGTTGATATGGTGTTCGCCGAGCAGTGTACCGAGTTTGCCCACAACCCCGGGCGTGTCGGTGTTCAAGACGTAGAGCAGGTTACCGTCAGGTTTTAGTTTTATCGCATTGCCGTTGAGTTCGGTAATGACTCCACCGGTTGCACCAACCGCCGCCTTCAGGCTGAGGCGTTCTTTTTCGTCATAGATCGTCATTTCGATAAGCGAAACTTCTTTTTCGGTCTTCTCGGCCTTGCGCGCAGTGATGCGAAGCGAACGTTCTTTTGCGAGCAGCGGTGCATTGACGAGGTTTACTTCGTCGCCCATGGCAACAGAGAGCAATCCCTTTGTCAGCGCGATTTCGAGCGGGTTCAGGTTGAGTTCGGTAAAGCCACCGCGATAGGTAATTTCAATGTCTTTGATCGGGCTTTTCATTACCTGGCCGACGAATGAACCGACTTGCTCGCAGAGTTCAAACCAAGGTGCGAGCGCATCCATCGAAGTGGGGTCAATAGTCGGAAAGTTCAGCGAGTTGCGGGCGACGCCGTTCTTGAAAAATGCGACCATCGATTCGGCCGTCTCTTTCGCCACCTCAATCTGCGCTTCGTCGGTCGATGCACCAAGGTGAGGAGTCAGAACGATATCTTCGTGCTCGTAGAGCGGCGAAGTTGCGGGCAGCGGTTCTTCGACGAAGACGTCGAGCCCGGCACCGGCAATGATACCCTCTTTTACACCTTTAGCAACCGCAGCTTCGTCGTAGATGCCACCACGTGCACAGTTGATGAGGCGCACGCCGGGCTTCAGCAGCGACAGGTTCTTTTCGTTAACCAGCCCCCGGGTTGCATCAGTGAGCGGGGTATGTACGGTTATGAAATCCGCCTGCTTGAGAATTGTGTCGATCGGCACGAGATCAATTTCGAGCGAGGTGAGGTTTTCACTCGGTATATACGGGTCGAAACCGAGCACATGCATCTGCAGGCCCTTGCCGCGTTTCACGACTTCTTTGCCGATGCGGCCGAGGCCGATAACGCCGAGCGTTTTGCCCGTCAGCTGCGAACCCTGAAACTTTGATTTTTCCCATTTTTTGTCTTTCATCGAAGCATGCGCCTGCGGCAGCTTGCGGGCGAGGGCGAACATCAGCGCGATCGCCTGTTCGGCGGTTGAAATTGAATTTCCCGCAGGTGCATTCATGACGACGATGCCCTTGACCGAGCACGCGGGTATGTCGATGTTGTCGACGCCAACCCCGGCGCGAATGACGACTTTGAGTTTCGTCGCTTTTTCAATGAGCGCTTTGTCGACCTTGCTCGCCGAACGGATAATAAGACCCTCAACTTCGGGTATGACCGCCTCGAG
>JAKQXK010000637.1 GCA_029561505.1 Spirochaetota bacterium
GCTTCGCCGGGGGCATTCAGCAGCACAAATCGTATCGCCTTACCCTTGTTTTTCTTATCAGAGCGCATGAGCTCAATGAGCTTTTTAGGCTGCGGCGCAGTTTTCTGGCGTGTCAGACGCAGATAATCGGCAAGCGTCGAAGGCAATTCATATTGGGCGAGCAGATTTGTGATGCGTTGCTCGTCGGCTTGCGTTAGATATCCCAACCGGCGAGAGAGCAATGCGGCAAAGCGCATACCGATTGCGACTGCTTCGCCGTGCAGAATGCCTTTGTAGCCTGCCTGCGCCTCGAGCGCGTGGGCCAGCGTGTGGCCGAAATTCAGAAAAGCCCGAATCGACTGTTCACGTTCGTCTTGCACGACTATCGCGGCCTTAACGGTAATACAGGCCGCAGACACCATTGCCTTGAGGTCGGTTGAACCGGCCGCGAGCGCAAAACTATGGCGCTCGAGTTCGGTGACAAAATCGTTTTCGCTGATGAGAGCCGTCTTGATCGCTTCGGCAAGCCCGCACTTGAGTTCGCGCGCGGGCAAAGTTTCGAGCACTGACGGAATAATGTATACCGCGCGCGGCTGGTGAAAGACCCCCGCGAGATTTTTACCCGCCTTGAGGTTAACCGCAGTTTTGCCGCCAACTGACGAGTCGACCATCGCGAGCAGGGTTGTCGGCACCTGCACAAAGGGAATACCGCGCATGAAAATGCCTGCGAGAAACCCCGTGAGGTCGCCGACCATACCACCGCCAATGGCAATCAGTTCAGATGAGCGGTTCGCACCGAGTTTCACGAGCTGCTCGGCAATTGTCTCGAGCGCCGCGAAACTTTTGCTTTTTTCACCCGCTTTGATGACGAGAAACTTTGCGCCCTTCAGGGCACGGCGAAATGCCTTGCCGTGCAGGCGGTCGACCGTGCTGTCGATCAGCACAAACTGCGAGCGCTCGGTCTTTATCGTGGTTGAAAGGTCGGCTATCTGATCGAGGTAGGTGACCCAATAGCGATGCCCCGCAACCGGAACTTCAATCTTGCCGGGTAGCTTCACGCCTGAAGTTGAATGCCAGCCACGAGCTGGTCGAGTTTTTCTATGGCTGCATCCATCGTGGGTTTGCGCACGTTGAGCGGCGGGGCGAGGCGCAGCACCGAATTGCCGCCGCGGCCGACGATAAGCCCGAGCTGCAGAGCTTTCTCGATGAGCGGGCGCGCTTCAATGCTGTCTTTGAAGACGATACCGATCAGAAGGCCGAGCCCGCGTATTTCGGTAATCTTATCGGGATATTTTTCCTGAAGTTTGGTGAGCGCGCTCGTCAGGTAGCGCGCCGATGCCTTGACGTGGTCGAGAATCTTTTCAGCTTCTATCGTGCGAATCACTTCATACGCTACCGCCGTTGCAAGGTGGTTGCCGCCGAATGTGGTGCCATGCATGCCTTTTTCGAAGACTGCAGAATGTTTTTCAGCGACCAGCATCGCGCCTATGGGAAATCCGCCGCCGAGGCCTTTGGCCATGGTCACGATGTCGGGCAGCACGCCGTAGTGTTGGTAAGCAAAGTAATGCCCGCTTCGGCCCATGCCGATCTGAATCTCGTCAAAGCAGAGCAGAGCGCCTTCTTCGTTGCAGCGTGCACGCGCAATTTTTAGAAAGTCTGATGAAAGCGGAATCACACCCGATTCGCCCTGCACGGGTTCAAAGATGACGCCGCAGGTATTTGAATCGATTGCCGCCGAAAGGCCCGCGATGTCATCGGCGGCGACAAATTCGATGTGGCCGAGTATTTCGCCGAAACCTTTCTGAATCTTGTCTTGCCCGGTAATCGAAAGTGCCCCAAACGTGCGGCCGTGAAAGCCGTCTTTCACCGCGACCACCTTCTGGCGCGCGGGAGATTTCGTCTGTCCATAAGCGCGCATGAACTTGAGCGCAGCCTCGTTTGCTTCGGTGCCCGAATTACAAAAGAAGACCTTGCCGGGAAAATTAATTTCGACGAGCGCGCGCGCAAGCTGCGCCTGCTGCTGGTTATAGAACAGGTTAGAGGTGTGCCACAGCATCTCGGCCTGCTGGTTCAGCGCAGCGATCAGGTCTGAATGCGCGTGGCCGAGCGCCGTGACGGCAATGCCGCTCAGAAAATCGATGTATTCTTTGCCTTCGGTATCATAGAGGTGATCGCCCGCACCATACTGAAAGGCAACGGGCATGCGCGCGTAAGTCTGCAGCACATACTTTTCATCGAGCTCGCGAATTTCTTTGAGCGTGAGTCGTTCTGAGGGGTCGAAAGCGTTGCGCTGGCGCGCGTCTGTTGCCGGCACCATCGCATTCATATCGGGCAGGCCGACAAATTCGCGTGCCGATTTTGCTGTCTGAAACTCTTCACCCATGCTGCCTTTTCGGGTCTTCGACTCACCCCGCAAATTGTTTATTTGACGCGTTAAGTCAGAGGGTCGTTTAGCCGCATGGCAGAGCAGTCTTCGTCACCGATGCCACTATTTCGCCGGGCCGAACTCGCGATCGCGGGCCTGGCGGTTGCGCTGCTGATTCTTTGTTCACTAGCGGTTATTCTGCTGCGCCTGTTCAGCGCTAAAGATACCTTCATGCGGGCTTTCCCTCCAGTGAAAACCCGGCAGGTGGAACGGGATTTGTTCGAAGGGGTGGAATAATCCGCTCAATAATTCAGTGAATAGTAAGCATAAAACACAGGGTGC
>JAKQXK010000461.1 GCA_029561505.1 Spirochaetota bacterium
CATACACCTTCAGCTGTTCGGTGGCTGCAATACGGTAGTTGTCGATGGTGATTAACTCTACGCGGCGCTTTTGCGAAACGCTGAGCCGGGCGGCCATTTTGACCAAGGTCGTGGTTTTGCCTGCCCCCGTTGGCCCGACAAGCGTCACAATTCTTTGCGACGCGGTGGTTGTCGTGCGCACATGTTCGCCGAGAATCTCTCGCGCCTTCGCGTGCACCTTCTTACGCAACTTATAGTCGGTTGGGGCCATTTGAGCGCGGGTGCGCATTGCGATACTTTCTGACAGCGAGGCACTGAAGCCGATGGTCACAAGGTGTTCGTAGAGCGCCATGAGCTCGCGCTCTTTGACGAGATCGAGGTCGGGGCCGCCTTTGCTCTTCAGCGCGGCCCTGAGTTCAGCGACTTCGGCCTCGAGACGCCGAATCTGGTCGCCCGAAGGGGGCGTCACACTGATCGGCAGCATTTCTTTCTTCAGCGACGGGGCCACTTCACGACTCAGCGTCACCTGGCCCGGTTGCTCGGGTGAACCAGCGCGCTTTAGCGAAGTGCGGTTCAGCATCTCTTCAAGCAGCTTCAGCTTATTATCGATTGATTCATCTTTTTTCTTGGGCTGAACTTTATTCTTTTCGAGAATGGCGCCGCTGATTTCCCATTGCTTCGCGCCGGTGATTTTTCCCCAGACTGACTTCACGGGAACTGTTCGCTGGTTTGAGATCAACACGTCAGGGCCACTACCATACTTGGTGCGCACTTTCGCCAAAACTTCAGCGTGCGAATCTCCACGTTCTGTAAAATACTGCATCAGGCATTTACCTCGCTGGCATCAAGAATCACTTTTGTCAGTTCAATGAATTTCGCGTCACGCGGTATCTCTTCGTAAGCAATCACGGCGAATGAGCGGGTTGAAGTTTCGCGCGAAATAATTTCAGCAATGCTCGAGCGCACTTCTGCGCCACAGACAAACAGCGGAAAGCGGCCCTGGGTCTGCATAGTGTTGTAGGCGTTGAGCAATACCCCGCGCAGGCGCTCGCGGTAATGCGGATCGATCGCCAGCACCCGGCCATCGCGGTCGTCAATCGTGATGCTGCCGCGCACATCGTATTCAATCTGCGGGTCGATGACGGCCGCGAAAATTGCCTTGTTTTTATCCTGATACGGTGCGACGATTTGCCGCGCGAGGCGCTGCCTTACCATGTCAGTCAAAAGCTCAGGGTTCTGAATGCGCCCGCCATAATCGGCGAGAGTTTCGAGAATGGCCGGCAGATTACGAATCGATACATTCTCGCGCAGCAGATTGTGTAAAATCGAAAGCAGCACGCCCGGGTTCTGAAAAAGTTTATTGACCTCGTCGACAACGCTCGGGTATTTCTGCTTCGTTTTGTCGAGCAGCAGCTTAACCTCTTCGCGACCCATAATCTGCGGTGCGTAAGCCCTGAAAGTTTCTTGCAGGTGCGTGATCATCATCGTGCTCGCATCGATCACGACATAACCCTTCTCTTCTGCTTCGCGCTTTTTCTCGGGGTCAATCAGCACGACGCGCTGACCGAACGCAGGGTCGTTAACTACCATATCTGCCGAAGTTGGCACAAGCTCTTCGCGCACGTTCGGGTTCGTCAGCGCACCCAAATATTCAGGATAAACTTTCGTGCGCGCCACTTCGATGCCGCCAATCAGAATCACATATTCGTTGCCGTCGAGATCGAGATTGTCGTTGATGCGCACCGGCGGCACAATCATGCCGAGGTCAGATGCCATCTTCTGCCGCAGGTTCGTAATTCGGTCGAGCAGCGTGCCACCCTGTTTTCGATCGAGTAACGGTACGAGGTTGAATCCTATTTCAATTTTAAGAGGATCTACAGCGAGCTCATCGAGAAACCGCTCTGTTGAACCAACTTTCTGCTGTTCTTGAATCGCTTCTTGCTTCTGGCTCTCTGCCATTTTCTGCTGGCGCATGTTGTAGGCCAGAAAACCCAGAAAGAGACTGATGACCCATAGCGAAAGTTTGGGAAACCCGGGCACCAATGACGCAACGAAAAGTGCGCCGGCGGTGATATAGAGCGCCCTGGCATTCTGAAACATCTGCGACGAGAGTTCGGTTGTCAGATCGTTTTTTGCGCCCGCGCGCGTCACGACCATGCCCGTCGCGACGGTGATCAGCAGCGACGGTATCTGCGCTACAAGACCGTCACCGATTGTCAGCAGCGTATATGTCTTGAGCGCCGTTTGCAGGCTTTCACCCCGCATCGCCATGCCGATAATCAGACCGCCGATCACGTTGATCGTGGTGATAATGAGCCCAACGCGCACGTCACCCTGAACAAACTTGGTGGCGCCGTCCATTTGGCCGTAAAAGTCAACTTCGCGGCGCAGGTTCTCGTTGCGGCGGCGACCTTCTTCTTCTGTGACCCGACCCGAGGTCATGTCGGCTTCAATCGCCATCTGGCGACCCGGCAACGCATCGAGGGCGAAACGCGCTGACACTTCTGATATACGCGTCGCACCTTTAGTGATGACCATCATCTGCACCAAGACGAGAATAATAAACACGACAAAACCAATGACGTAATTGCCGCCAACGACAAATTCGCCGAAGGCGCGAATCAGCTGGCCTTCGAACGCAGGGCCTTTAGCCAGAATAAGACGAGTCGACGAGACGTTGAGCGCGAGCCGATAAACGGTTGAAACCAGTAACAACGTCGGAAAAACCGAAAAGTCTGCAATCTCGCGGTTGAACATCGCAGTCAAGAGTGCGACGATGGAGATCATGATACTGATCGCCAGTAAAAAGTCGAGCAGCAATGCCGGCAACGGCACGATCAGCATCGCAACGACGGCGATTACCGCAACGCCAAGCATAATGTCGCCCTGCTGGTACCACTTCTTCATGCAACGCGCCTGTTAATGCTGAATTTTTCGCGAATCGCAGGTATCGCAGCGACGATCTTTGCCACAAGCTCAAACAGATTGTT
>JAKQXK010000470.1 GCA_029561505.1 Spirochaetota bacterium
CCCACGCGTATAGAGCATTGCGACGACCGAAGACTTGAGCGGTGAACTCTCGTAGCCTTCAGACCAATAAAGCCCCGAGCTCATGCGCAACAGGTGGTCTATCTGTATCTCAGTCTTGCCCCCTGATGCCAGCGGCGGGTAATGCAACGAAGCTGAATCTGTGACTTTAACTTTGTTGTCGGCGACCGCCATGCCCACCAGCGTATTCGCAAAACTTTTGGTGACCGACCAGATGAGGTGTTTGCGGTTACGGTGAAAGTCTCGGGCATAACGTTCAAAGACAACTTTGCCGCCGCGAATGATGACAACCCCGTCAGTGCGTATTCCCTTGCGTTCAGCTTCGGTCGAGGTGTTGGTGAATAAGAACTGTTCGAGATTCTTGAGCTTCTCGCGGTTTATGCCCGCCTTTTCGGGCGAGAGCTCTTCCCAGTCGGCGCCGGGATATACAGAAGTTCGCGCGGCGCTTTCAAAAGCCGCGGGCAGCGCCTCGAGCTGCGCAGCCGGGGCGAGCGGGGGCTTGCTGCAGGCAAAAAGCGTAAAGGCGGCAACAGTCGCACAGATTTTTAGCACCATGAAATCCACAACGGTTTAGAATGGTGCTGCTGCAATGCTAAAATTATTTGATTTGCATTTTCTCAAGGTCGGCAATCAGCGCATCGAGCGCGGGGGTTTCACGCTCAAATTTTTTTGTCTCTGGCGCCGAAGCCAGCTCAGCGTTGGTTGCAGGCAGCTCGGGCCAATAGATCTTCTGCGTCGCCTTGGCCTTGATGCGCGCGGAAATACCGTATAGTTGCTGAATCTGCTTCTCGACTGTGCTGGCGATCATCAGAAGCTCGTTCGCAAACGTATTGTGGTCGCAGTGCACGAGCAGCGTCTTGCCGTCAAACGCCGCGGGAAGCGAATGCTGCGCGAGAAGCACGCTCACAAGCCGCCCCCAGTCTTCACGTAACCTCGAGAGCAGGTATTCGCGCTCGACGGTCTGCGCCTGCGACGGATGCACGACCCGCAGAATTTCAACCCAGTCGCGGTTACGCAGCTTTGCCGCCTCGCGCTCGAGCTCGTCATTGCTCGCCGAGCGGCGAAAAATCGGCCGCAGCGGTCGCATACCTATCTCTTCTTTAAGACAAACTTCTTTAAATATTGCTTATCGACATTCGCAGCTTTCATCGGCAACGCGATATTCTTCACCCCCGTGAAAAGGGGTATCATATCGTCGTAGTGCTTTGATTCTGCGTTGCCCGATGCGCCCATATGCAACATCAACTGCGCCGGTTCTTCGGCCGAGAAGTCGACAATAAAGCGCATCGCCGGTATCAGCCAGACGTCGTGCGTGTCGCCCCACAGGTTACCGGCCTGATTCAGCGTGTGCAGGTCACCACCGGTGCCCACGGGCCCACGGTTAAGGTATGGCCCGAGAAAACCCGCCTTCTTGGTGAACTGGTGTTGCCAGCGGTATTGGTGAATTTTACCCCACGCCCAATCGCCGCGATTGTCACCCATTTGCTTCTCTGACATCAGAATTGCCTCGGCAAGAGCCGCTGCAAAAACCATTGCCTTGGTTTCTTTGTCGGGTGTGCTCGTGTTATCCCAGAAAGGGCTGTCGGCCCGTGCGAGCAAATGGTCTTGCACCGCGTTGTAAGAACGTTTGTTGATTGCCTGAAAGTTGTCCCATAGAGCAGAACCCTTGCCGCCCAACTCATCGGCAAACGTACGCACCGCCATCGCCGATACGAAGTTTTCATAGACGGCCGCAGGCGCTGAATCTTTGCTCAGGTCACCCCGAAATGTTTTGAGTATGCCCAACGCTTCTTTTGCCCTGATATTTTCAGCCGCCGGTAATTGTTCGATAGCGGCGGTCAACTCTGCCGCAAATGGTGAGGATTGCAAAAGTGCTGCAAAAGCGCGCGCCGTCGGAGACTCGACGTCTGCCTGAAATTTTGCCATGTCAGCTGCCGTATGCTCTTTGCCCGCAGCGAGCAATTCTTTTGCCCTACCGGCACGGTCAGAACCATACCAAGACGACGAAACCCAGAGCTCGGTCTCATCTTGCCAGATGCGATCGTTGCCAGTTGCGAGATAACCTTCTTTAGGGTTTAACGCCGACGGGTTTTCAGACGGTGCGTAATATCCGTTCCATTCGTTCTGGCCTGTCCAGCCGATGCGCGGCAGAAGGCCCGTTGCACCTTCGCGAGCCGGGTACCTGCCTGTCGCAACCCAGCCGATGTTTTTTGCATCCGCATAGACAATATTGAGATAAATGCCGGTCACCTGATCGAGAGCCTTGCGGGCCGTTTTCATGTCGCGCGCAGAAGCCATCGCAAAGATACCTTCGAGGGTTGTCTCACGCGCACCGACGCTCGTGCGGTATGCGAGGCCGTATTCGCTGCGCAGGTTCAGCGCCAGATGCTTATCGGGAAAAGGATGCAGAAACGCTTCGTTGAGCAGCACCCCATGGCGGGTTTTGATTTTTTTGAATGTATGGGCTTTTTCGCCGCGAATCTGAATCTGCTCGTCGCTGATAATGGCGTTCTGCCATTTGCCTTTATACAGGTATTGGGCGACTCCGTTTTCTTCACGCAGCTGCTCGAGAAAAATATCCTGGTTGTCTGCCATGACCATTGTAGCACCCCAGGCGATGGTGCCGTTGGTACCGAGCGCAACAATCGGAGTGCCTGGCAAGGCGACGCCTGCCGCGCGGTATTCAGGGCATTCAAGATTCATCATATACCACATCGCCGGTACAGTCAGCTGCAGATGCGTATCGTTCGCGAGCAGCGATTTGCCTTCTTTCGCGCGCGCAGGCGAAACAACCCAATTGTTCGAAGCGGGCACCGAAGGGGTCAGCGCCTGCCAGAGTGAATCGGCTTTTTGAATGCCTGCCTTGAGGGCTGGCTCGCTCGCGCTGATTTTTTTGAAGTCAATGTCTTTCAGCTGCGCAGCTTCTTCGAAGGGTAGCTCGGCGTCTGCGTAAACGGGAAAAAGCCATGCCGCTTTTTCAAGCCCCAGATGCGACGCAAATTTCAGAAACGCCACTTCTTCAATGTGGTTGGTTGCGAGTAAAAATGAAAATAGCTGGTAGAGCGCCAGAGAGTCTTCGGGCTTCCATTCGCCGCGATCGAGCCCCAGCAACAGAAATTCAAATTGCGTTTTGGGGTATGCCTTGCGCGCTGCATTCACACCCGCCGCATAAGCTGTCAGCATCTTCTGCATGTGAGCGGGCAGGTTGGCGAGATTCTTCTGCGCCAGGTCAGCGAACCCGAGCGAGCGCATATAGATATCAACCGAGAGCGTCTCTGCGCCCAAAACCTCTGAAAGGCGGCCATACGCCATGCGCCTCAGAAACTCAATCTGAAAATCGCGGTCTGCCACCATCGCAAAACCGGCGCCGAATGCCATGTCGTCGAGATTCTGTGCCTTGATGAACGGTATGCCATAAGCATCGCGTCGAATTTCAATATCAGACGAGATGCCTGCAAGCGTGAGAGTCCCTTCTTCGGGTATCAAGCTTTGCTTCAAACGAAAACGCAGCCAGCCATAACCCGCGAGAAGCGCCACAACCAGCACAGCTGCGACGTAGCGCCAGATCTTGCGCCGCGGCCGCGGTTCTTCGCCGGCGTCGTGTTCGACTTCTGCGAGTTGAACCTGAGCCTTACGCGATTCGTCGGCGCTGCTCGCCTCGAAAAGCGCATTCAGTTCGGCTTCAGATGTCGGATCGCCCTGTTTCAGGCGCGCGATCGGTGCAACCAAAGGGTCGTTCGAGATCGCGCGTTTTTTCGGTGCCCGGCTCTTGGTAATGCCCTTCGTTTTTTTGGTCGGCTTCTTGCTCGATTTCTTCTGCGCCATAGACGAAAGCCGCGTTAAAAAGTCAGATTGGCAACTCTATTTCCATCGCTACCATTTCGCCGCCCTGGGCCTGTTGGCGCTCTGTGTCGGTGAGCGTGGTACAGCGTATGCTGCCATGGTGCATCTGCACTATTTTCTCGACATATGTCAGACCTAGGCCATATTCGAGCGTATCGTATTGTTCATGCACCACGCGTGAAACCCGCGAAAAAGGTTCGAAGATAAAGCGCCGCAGCTCTTCGGGAATGCCGATGACACCTTCGGCCCCGTTGCGGTCGGGCTGGTTACAGACTGTCACGAGCGCGCGCGACTGCAGGTATTCGACGAGAATCATGACAGTCGAGTTATCAGGTGAAAACTTGAGGGCATTAAGCACGAGCTCTTTAAGCGCCTTGCGCATGAACTCCCAATTGATCTTGAGTTTGCAGCCCGCCAATCTTGCGGGCATTTCATTGAGAATCACCGAGTGGCCCCGAATATCGATCTGGGGTTTCAAATCGTAGATCAGGTTGCGCACAATCTCGTGCAGTTCGCCGGCTGTCACATCGTGCAGCACGAAGTCTTGCGAGACAAGAAGCTGCAGCTCTGAAAACATCTCGATCATGCCGTTGACCGCGTTCTGGTTCGTGAAAACGAGATCGAGAATGTCTTTGGGTATCAGGTAGTGCTGGCCATCGCTTGTGGTCGGTGAGCCGGCGAGCATCGCGATCAGCGTCGTCAGCGAACCCACACCGCGGCCTTGGGTAAAAGAAGTATGTATGTTGCCGAAGAGCGCGCGCGCAAACTTATCGTTCTGGCGGCGCAAGAGTTGCTCGGCAACGCGCCGGCTCGCGAGCTGTTTTTCAATATGCCTGCGCCGTTCGAGCTCGGCCGCACGCCCTGTCAATTCAGCCTGCGCACGCGCAAAAGCCCTTTCGACGACTCGCAAGAGTTCGGCCCCATCTGTACCGGCGATGATGAAGTCGACGACACCGATGCGGTGCGCTTCAACAATCAGCGCGGCATCTTCATTGGCGACGAGCATCAGAACAATGGGAGCAACATCGCTTTCAAAGAGTTTCTGGCAAACCTGCAAAGCCGTGAATTCGCCTGCGACGGCTGCACCCAGTAAAACAACTTCGTGGTGAATTTTTGTGAACGCAGAAAGCGCGTCTTCAGCGCTCGTCGTCGCGGTCAGAGCATACGGTTCGTCGGCGAGCTGGCGCTGCAGCGTCGCCAGATGCCCGGGGTCTTTTTCAAGAATCAATAGCGGTCGTTTTTTGAGCATATGGAGACTCAGAAACCGGCCATGGTCTTGGGCGACAACCCTGGCCAGAAAAGCTTCTCCCATTGATTATCGGCCCCTGACCGGGGGTATATTGAATCGGTTTGCGCAGAAGAGCCTGCGCGATCGAAAACCGCTAAACGATATGTATATCGATACGCTTGCCCGACGTGGTGCCCGCGTTTTGCAGTTCGATTTCGTATTTGCCCACCGACAGCTGCGAAAACCAGGCAAAATCGTCGCGCAGCGGAATCGACTGCAGCAGCCGCCCCTGACGTCGCAGGTTGATGAACTTCGGCCGGGGTCGGTAGTTCTGCAATTTGACCGTGAGCATCACTGTGTCGGCGCCGTCTTTGACAACCTGATAGAACAGATCACCCTGCTTGGGTTCGGTCGTCATGAATTGCAGCGCACCCGTAGCCGGGGTATTTGCGGCGAAGCCCGTCTCGCCGGCCGAACGCACCGCGACCATTTCGTCGCTGTTGCTCAGATTATAGAGATCGCGAATATGGCCCGCAATCAGACGAAGACCGTCTTTCAGGCGAATGACAATCGTCGACTCTTCTTCAACCGGAGCCGCCGCATAAATTCGGTTCATGACGATTTGCTTGAGGTACGCAGGCGTCGGTATCAGGGGTCTGTCACCCCATGTGAACAAGAATGCAAGCGTGTCTTGAAAGAGCCCAAAATCTGCGGCGCTGGCTTTAATGGTCTGCCAAGTCTTGCTGCCCTTGAGTTCACGCTCGATCAGTTTCGGATCTTCAACATTAAAGAATTTTTCAGCGATTTCGACAATCTGGTACACGGGAAGTTTGTAATCGGCCTGCGGTTCATGAATTTCAAGGCGCTTGTTCATCGCCACCATCGTCTCGAACTGCACAAGCATCTCGAGCGCCGAAATGTTTTCGGCAGCCATTTTTAATGCCTGCTTCTGCTTCTTGTCGTCTAAATACAGCGCCAGCAACTTTGAATAGTCAGCTGGCGACAGTTTTTCGAGACTTTTTCTCTTTTTACTAGTCTGCACAAATACCTTTGCCCCGGGCCATACCAGCCTGCGACCCTGCTGCAATATACCTGCGGCCGGCCCTGACGAGGTGCCCTATTTTCCCTATACCCATAGACGACGCGGCAGCGGCAGACTTTACGACAACAAAAAACGCACGCCGGCCGCGGCGCGATACCTGGTTCGTCATTATGCTGCGCCTTATCACTATCTCGATCAGCCATTATGTTGAAAAGGTCAAGTGGGCGCTCGAGCATGCGGGGCTAGCTTATAAAGAAGAAAGCTATATTCCGGGGCTGCACGCGGCCGTGACACTCTGGCACACCAAAGGCCGCCATCGGGCGACGCCGGTACTGATCGACGGCGGTGATGTGATACCCGATTCAACCGCAATTCTACAGCACCTCGCCGCGAGGTATGGCCAGACCTGGCTCTACGCGCATGCCGACGCATTGCCGCTTGAAGAGCGTTTCGACGCGAATATTGGGCCGCATACGCGGCGCTTCATCTACCGTCAGCTTTTTGACAACGACCTGTCATTGAGCGAAATTTTCACGCAGAACGTCGTACCCGAATGGCAGACGCGTGCGCTGCCGCTCATGGCCCCCGCGCTTAAGGCAGGCATGATCGCAGAAATGGCAATCAATCATGCAGAGGCGGAGCGCTCACGCAAGGTTTTTGAGACCGAATTTGATTTCGTCGGTAAACTGCTGCAAGACGGCCGCCGATTTCTGTGCGGCGATGCCCTTACCGCGGCCGATCTCACTTTCGCGGCGCTTGCGGCCCCCGTGGTGCTGCCCGCCGAATATGGGGCGCGCCTGCCCGACCTGAACGCCGTTAAGGCCGGCAGCACGCTGCCAGCGATTGTCGAAACCTACAGAAAAACCCCTGCGGGTGAATACGTGCTGAGGCTGTACCGGGAACAACGCCAGCAGCATAGGGAGATTTCCTAATTCGCTATGCCTAAAACTATTGACAAACCCCGCAAAAAAAAAGGCATCACTCATGGCCGACAGTTATTACACCGTTATTAAGGGGAAAAAATATGACCGCCGCATGCTCGAGCTCGCCGAAGGGCTGACCAGCGGTCGGGGTGATGGCCGCATCTCTATCGCCGATGCGAAAAATCTGCTGCGTGTCGTCAAAGATTCGAATAACTATTCAACCACAGAAAAGCTTACGATGGAATATATCCGTAAGCACTACAAGTTCACGAAAGAAGGCGATGAGTTCTTTCGTAACGAAATTCGAAAATGGGCGGCGAAAAAAACGACGGGCAAAAAATCGAAACCGGTAAAAGAGACCAAAACCTCAAGCAAGGCATTGCCCCCCGCTGCTGCTGAGGTTGCGCCTCAACAACCACAACAAACGGGCCAAGCGTTACCCGCGCAGCCAGCAGATAGCAAAAGCAGCAAAACTTCGGCAATCAGACAGATTCTGTTCGGTCTGCTCGTGCTGATCGCGGCAGCAGTATTGTTTTATTTTATCGCCTACAAGAGCAGTTGCGCCCGAACCCCAGCCACGGCGCCAGAGCCCACTTTGCCTGTCACAACAGAACCTGCACCGTCGCAACCTGTTGCCGCCGCAACCACACCTGCAGAGACACAAAAGCCAGTTACTGCGGCCCCGAGTGCGTCATTCAATGAATACGTGCAGAAAATCAGGCTCGGCTTCGTTGCCGAAAAGACTGAACTGACGCCCGAAACACTCAAAGCACTCGACGAGCTCGCAGAAAAGATGAAAACAGAAAACGCCAGCTTACGCGTCACCGGGCACACCTGTTCGCTTGGGCCCAAGTCGCTCAACCAGCTGATTTCAGAAAAGCGGGCCCAACTCGTCAAAGAGGCGCTCGTGGCGCGCGGCATCGCTGCCGACCGCATCGAAACCCGCGGGCTGGCCGACACCGAACCGGCCGGCGACAACAAGACGGTGCCAGGCCGCGCGCTCAACCGGCGCGTGACTTTCAACCTCATTCAAAAGTAAATACCAAGGCGGAAAAATGAAAAGACTACCAACGATTATCGCGTCGCTGTGCCTCATCGGCACGTTCGCGGCGCAAAGCCTCGCAGCTGAAAGTGCGCCGACGCCGAAAGCCGGGGCAGAAGCTGCAACTGCAGCGCATGCGCCAGAAGCGGGCCACGCGGCAGCGTCAGGGCATGCGGTCGACCCGCAAAAAGAACTCGGCAAGCAGCTATCGATCTATACGGTAATTCCGTTTGTTATCATTCTGCTTGCGATTGCCGTGCTGCCGCTCGTTATACCCCACCTGTGGGAATCTAACCTCGTCAAGGCAGTCATCAGCGTGCTGCTCGCGCTGATCATGGGTGCCTACCTGGTCTCACTCGGTTACCTGGGAATCGAAGTGATCGTTGAGTCCCTGAAAGAATATTATGCATTCATAACGCTCTTGATCGCGCTCTTTACGATATCGGGTGGTATCTTCGTCGAAGGCGACCTCAAGGCGACCCCGCTTACGAATACACTGATTCTTGCCATCGGCGGCATTCTGGCGAGCATCATCGGTACCACCGGCGCATCGGTGCTGCTCATTCGCCCTCTGATTCGCACAAACAAAGAGCGACGACGCACGACGCATATCTTCGTATTCTTCATTTTGATTGTTTCTAACGTGGGCGGCACTCTGTTACCGGTGGGAGATCCCCCTCTCTTCATGGGTTACCTCTACGGCGTGCCATTCTTCTGGACACTCATTCACCTTTGGCCTATCTGGTTGACTGCTGTTTCGATACTGTTGCTCGTTTTCTTCATCTGGGATAACTTTGCCTATAAATCTGAAGCAAAAACCGACATTGCAAAAGACGACCAAAACCAGACACGCCTGCGCGTGACCGGCTCTTTTAACTTTGTGCTGATTTTCGGCGTGCTCATGGCAGTCGTCTTTCTCAAGGATTACAAAACAGAACACGGTGTTCTGGCGATGGGCTGGCTGCAGCAGCCAGTCATGGTAGGCCTGGCGTTGTTGTCGTTTGTCATCGACTACACGAGCCGCACCCGCAAGCGCAAAGAGCACGAAGAGACAATGCTCGCGCGCATTGCGGCCGAAGGGCCGAGCGAAGCGCACCTGCGGTCGCTCTCGCACTACCACCCGATTACACCACGCGATAAGAACCATTTCGGCTTCGCACCGATTATCGAAGTTGCGGCTCTCTTCATCGGAATTTTTATTACGATGATTCCGGCTTTGTGCATTCTGAAGGCGCGCGGCGCCGAAACGGGTATTTCACAACCGTGGCAGTTCTACTGGATAACCGGGGGGCTCAGCTCATTTCTCGATAACGCGCCGTCATACGCAACCTTCTTCGCGCTTGGCCAGGGCCTTACCGCTTCAATGGGCGCAGCCGCCGGTTCAGTTGTGCAGGCCACGACGGGCCCTATCGCCGAGTCAATTCTTGTGGCAATTTCAGTCGGTGCCGTATTCTTTGGAGCCAACACTTATATTGGTAACGCTCCCAATTTTATGGTGAAGGCGATGTGCGAAGAGGCGAAGATCAAGATGCCTTCGTTCTTTGGCTATATGGCCTACACGACGCTGATTCTTGTACCGATACTGGCGATCGTTTCGTTTATTTACCTGTAAGATGCTCGGCATACGTTTCATCAAATTCGATGCGATGACGTATGTCATCCATTACAAGAAGGGGCGGGTCGCACGCGAGGGACGCGGCCTCGCCTTCTATTATTATGAACCTTCGAGCTCGATCGCGGCAATACCGCTCGGCAGTAACGACGTGCCTTTCATCTTCAACGAGACGACGCTCGACTACCAGACGATTTCTATTCAGGGGCAGATCTCTTACCGGGTCAGCGACGCAAAAAAACTCGCCGAAGTACTCGATTTTACCGTAGATGCGGGCGGCTCTTACAAAAAAGACGAGAGCGAAAAGCTCACGCAGCGCATCAGCAACGAGGCGCAGACTGCCACATCGGCGCTCGTGCATGCAATGCCACTGAAAGACACGCTGCGCGCGGCGAAGGCCATTGAAGAAAAAATCTTCGCAGGACTGAAAGGTTCGGTCGCCGTAAACGCCCTCGGCCTCGAAGTGCTCGCCGTGAACGTACTGGCGGTTCGGGGCACACCTGAAATGGAGCGCGCTCTCGAAGCCGAAACGCGTGAGGGTATTCAACAGAATGCCGACCAGGCCATCTATGCGCGGCGCAACTTCGCCGTGGTCGAAGAGCGTAAAATCAAAGAATCTGAGCTGAACACTGAAATTGCGGTAGAAGAAAAGAAAAAACAGATCGTCGAAAAAAAGATGGAGACCGAAGTTCTCACTGCCGAGAACAATAAAAAGCTGCGCGAGATGAAAATCAAGGCAGATATCTCCGTTGAAACGGAAAGGCAGAAACTTGTCGAAACCCGTGTGCAGAACACCCGCAAAGAGGCAGACGCACAGGGTTATACGATCGAAACCCTGCTGAAACCTTACCGCTCGATGGATTGGAAAACGCTCGCAGCCATCGGAAAAGACTTTAACTCGAACTCGCAGATTGCGATGGCGTTCAGGCTGCTCGCAGAAAACGCAGAAAAAATCGGCACCTTGAATATCACGCCTGATTTACTGCAGTCATTGACTGATTCAAAAGATAAGTGAGGCGTGTTTGATTTTGCCATCATCGTCAGAAGCAAAACACGGCGCGAGCTGCTGCAAGACAAGTTTCAGACGCATGCGCAGGCCAAGTTTTATGTTGAGCGATCGGGTGGCACGATCAGCGACATCGACGCCGAGCACGATCGGTTTTACCAAAGCCTCGAGTCGCTGATCGCACAGCTGTCGGGCAGGCTCAAGTACAAGATTATCGATCGCAGCTATGTGCCTTCATTTCTGTTCGCTGAAAACCACCTTATCATAACGATCGGGCAAGACGGGCTCGTCGCCAACACGGCAAAATATGCCAAAGGCCAGCCCATAATCGGGGTCAACCCTGACCCTACACAATACGACGGCGTATTGCTCAGAACGCAGGTGCCGCAGCTTGCGCAACAGATAGACACCTGCCTGGCGGGCAAACCCAAACTAGCCGAAATTACCATGGCCGAACTCAGGCTGAACGACGGCCAACGTCTGCTTGCTTTTAACGATTTTTTCATCGGGCCATCGTCGCATATTTCTGCGCGTTATATTATTCAGCACAACGGGCAGAAAGAAGAACATTCTTCTTCGGGCATTCTCGTCGCTACAGGTGCCGGCAAAACAGGGTGGATGTCTTCTGTACTCAACATGGTACGGGGTTTCGCAGCCAGCGCGACCATAGACCCATACCAGAATCTGCAGTGGAACTCTAACGAGCTCATCTTTGCTGTGCGCGAACCTTTCGCGAGCAAACAATCGCAGGCCAACATTGTCTGGGGCATGATCGGCCACAAGAGACCGCTCGTCGTCGAGTCGCGCATGGCTGCTGCGGGTGTCGTTTTCAGCGATGGCGTCGAGCGTGACTTTCTGCAATTCAATTCAGGCGCAATCGCGACAGTCGGCGTCGCACCAGAGAAGGCACGCCTCGTGATCGCCTGAAGAATTCCCGTGAATTTCACCAGAACGCGCATCGCACCGACGCCGAGCGGTTTTTTGCATCTAGGCAACGCCTATGCATTCGCGCTGACCGCCGCGATCGCGCAGCGTTATGGGGCGAAGCTGCTTTTGCGCATCGACGACATGGATCGTGACCGTGTACAACCAGAGTACGTGAGCGATATTTTTGCGAGCCTGAATTTTCTGCAGATTCACATTGACGAAGGCCCAGGTAATGTCGCCGACTTTGAGCGGAGTTTTTCTCAGCGCCTGCGCATGCCTCTTTACGAAAAGGCTATCGCCGAACTCATTGCGAAGGGGCTTGTCTACGCCTGCCGCTGCAGTCGCAGCCAAGGGGCGAACGGCTGCGCGCAAAGATGCCGTGAACGGGCATATGCTCTGCAAGACGCCGGCCTCAGTTTAAGGCTCAATACGTCCGACCGGCTTTCGCTGACGATGAAATCCCCCTTTGCTGCGCTGCATGTCGAACTCGCCGAAGAGATGCGTGACTTCGTCGTGCGCAGAAAAGACGGCCTGCCGTCTTACCAGATTTGTTCGTTGATCGACGATTTGTATTTCGGCGTCGATCTGATTGTACGCGGCAAAGACCTCTGGCCATCGACGGTTGCGCAGCTTTATCTGGCAGCATGCCTGAACCTAACGGCATTTTCTGAGATCACTTTCTACCACCACGACCTGATTCTGAACGCCGACGGGGCAAAACTTTCTAAATCAGCCGGAGATACCTCTCTGCAGTTTTTGCATCGTCAGGGCCTGAGCTCCGCTGCCCTGTACAAGTTGCTCGGTCAGCTGGCAGGCAACAGAACTGCCGTGAATAGTTTTGCCGATCTCATCGATGCGAGAGAACTGCCGTGATCGCGGGGCCGCGATAAAGTTGCCAAGGCCGGCGTCATACTGTTCATGACGCACAACGCACATCGCGGGAGACAAAATGGCAAAAGACAACAACCAGAAAAAAGACCAGAAAAAGAAACCAACAAAAACAGCCAAAGAGAAAAAGGCAGCAAAGGCAGAGAAGAAGAAAACCCGCTAAGCGGGTCATTCATTCTACTTTACGGTGGCTTTCGCAGGGCCACTGCGCCGTATGGATAATCGGCTTTTTGGTATCTCGTATTCAATGTGGTCGGTGCAGGCGCGCTGGGCACTAGACCACCACATTATTCGCTATAGATATACCGAGCACATTCCCATGATCACCACGCCGCTGCTGCGTCTTGCCGCCGGCAAACTTACGGGCAACGTCAGCGCGCCTCTGCTCGTCGCCAATGGCCGTGTCTACGAAGACTCATGGTCGATCGTGGCTTTTGCCGATCGCGAAGGGCACCGCGAGAAGCTGATTCCCCTCGATATGGTCGACGAAATTCGTGCCTGGCACGATCTCTGCGACGTTGCGCGCAAAGCAAATCGTATCATCGCAACCGATGCGACCGCGCACAATGAAGACGCTAAGCGCGAGAATCTGCCAGATTTTATCCCTGAATTCGCAAAGAATGTACTGACCCCGCTCGCCGATCTTGGCGTGGCTTACCTCGGCATGAAATATGATTTCAGGCATGCAATCATCGCAGAAGAGAAGAAAAAAGTGCGCGAAGTGCTGAACCAGGTACGCAAGGGACTCGCGGGTAAGCCGTTTTTCTATGACCGCTTCACACACGCCGACATCACCGCTGCAGCGACGTTGCAATTCATTCGTCCGGTAAGCGACAAGTATATTCCTCTGAAACCAGCGATGCGTGATACCTTCACGCAGAACGATCTCGCCACTGAATTCGCCGACCTCATCGAATGGCGTGACAAACTTTACGCCGACAAGCGCGGCGAAACATTTGCTGTGTGAGGCTGCTCGCCGCATATCTGGTTCTCACTGCCGGCACGACAATATTTGCCGTCAGTGAGATATACAGTGGCAGCCCTGTAAGAAAGAAAGACAAAGTTCACGCCGATCTAAAGCTTTTTCACCCGCGAATCACCGCTGAATTTTTATCGAGCTTCAAACCGACACAACTCGACTTCGACATGGGTTGGGTCATCGTCGACGAAAGCGCACGCCGGTTTCCCGATCGAATTACCGCGAACGACTTACGCAAAAGCGACCCGGCAAAGGCAACTGCCGAAATCAAGCGGCCGCGTATCACCAACCGCGGTGAATTTCTCTGGGCCGAAGGGCCCAATGATCTGGCAACATCGAAAAACAGCGAGGGCCTTGCGTTCGTTATGGCAAATGATATGGATCGCGCGCGCGAGATATTTGAAGAGCTAAGAAAGTCTGAACCGCAGTTTTTTCCCGGTCGCTTCAACCTTGGCAGGGTATACCTGTATTTTAAGCAACACCGCGAGGCCATCGCAGAATTTGAAAAATGTGCGCAGCTCGTGCCGCAATACAGCAAAAACTACTATTATCTCGGCAAGAGCTACGAGCTTGCTGCGAGACGCGACGCCGCGGACTACAATTATCTGCGTGCGTACAAATACGATATCTACAGCCTCGACGCGCTCGTTGCGCTCGGCGATTCTTTGCTCGAACAGAAACGCACCGTCGAAGCATTGAATGCATTTAAGCACTGCCTGAAACAAGATTCGGGGTTTAACGATGCCCTGATCGGCATGGGCAAGGTCGCCTACACAATGAAAAAACATTATGACGCGACTCTCTGGTTTCGCACTGTAGACACAAAAGTAACCTACAAAAAAGAACTGCATTTCTATTACGGCGAATCGGCGTTCTACTCGCAAGATTACCAGACGGCCGCCCGGCAATATGAAGCCATGCTCAATTTTCCGCAAGATGCGATCTATTCGAAGGTTTCATTGCTCAGAATGCGAAAACGACTTGAACAGACAAAACGACTACTGAACCAGACGGTTGACCAGTGAAGCCCGATAAGCTGACGACAGTGGCCGAGTGCAGCCGCGGAGATTACCGATGAAAACCATTCAGAAAATACTCATTGCGAACCGGGGTGAGATCGCACGGCGCATTATGCGCACGGCGGCGTCTATGGGCATCGCGTGTGTCGCAGTTTATGCAGATGAAGACGCAGAATCGCTCTATGTGCGTGAGGCTGACGAAACTGCGCGGCTTCACAACGGCTTTCTCGATCAGGCGGATATCTTACGTATTGCGGCCGAACACCATGTCGACGCCATTCACCCAGGTTATGGTTTTCTATCTGAAAATGCAGATTTCGTTCAACGCATAGAAAAGCAAGGGCTGCTCTTCATTGGGCCTTCTTCGTCGGCGATGCAGCGCATGGGCGAAAAAACCAGCGCGCGCAGTGAGGCCAAAGCGGCTCAGGTACCGCTTTTGCCGGGTGAAGAAATCGAAGATGCGACCTTGCTTACCGAAAAGCAGCGCCTTGAACTCGTAGAGCGCATCGGTCTGCCGGTGGTACTGAAAGCGGCGGCCGGGGGCGGCGGTAAGGCGCAAGCAATCGTGAATAACTTTGCCGAGACTACCGAAGCGTTTGACAAAGTAATCCGCGAAGCCGCGAGACTCTATAACAGTAAATCACTTGTAGTTGAGCGTTACCTCGTTAAGGCGAGGCACGTCGAGGTACAAGTTCTCGGCAACGCGGCCAAAAAAAATTTTGCGCTGTTTGATCGTGATTGCAGCGCGCAGCGAAATAACCAGAAAATTATCGAAGAAGCGCCTGCACCAAACCTTCCCGATAATGTCAGGCAAGAACTGCACGCGTCTGCCGTGAGACTCGCCAACCATGTCGGTTACAGCAACGCCGGCACGATGGAATACCTGTTCGACCCGGTGCGCAATGAATGCTATTTTCTTGAAATGAATACACGCCTGCAGGTTGAGCACACCGTCACCGAGATGATCACGGGCCTTGACTTCGTGCGCGAGCAGATTCTCATAGCTTCAGGCGCCGAAACGGAATACGGCCACGTGCAGGTAACTGGCCATGCAATACAAGCCCGCATCTGCGCCGAAAAAAGCGACGGCACCTACCAGCCTTCGACGGGCACAATAGAAACCTATATTGAACCGACAGGTGTGCGTATAGACACCGGAATCGCGCAAGGTTCAATCGTTTCAGGAAAATACGATAACATGCTGGCAAAACTCATCGTGCACCGACCTACTCGCGCTGAGGCAATGCAGCTGCTCGCAAATAAGCTCGGCCAATATGTCATCAACGGTATTCATACGAATATTCCGCTGATCATAAAGCTTCTGCACGATACGAAGTTTATCAATATGCAGCACTATACGCGCTACCTGCAGACTGAATTTGAGCCACCTCGCTACGACGCCGAAACGGCCGCAGCTCTCGCTGCCATTCTGCTCTATGAAACTGAACGGAACGAGGGCCTCAAACGCTATGGTTCCCTTGCCGGGTATTCGAATACGGCGCAGGCCGCGAAATGAAGCGTCTGCGTGTGCAGCTATATTTGCTGCTCGCGATGGCACTGGCGCTGATTCAGGCATGTGCCACCCTCAGAAGTGGCTTCGCAGATACCGAATCTGAACCGCTTACCCCTGAATACCGCAAATTTCGCGGTGAACGCCGCCTGCTATACATTCAGAATTTTGAAAATCGAACATTTTCGCCACAGCTGACCGGCAGACTAAAAGATAAGCTGCAGGTGGCCTATTCGCGACTCAGTTCAGTCGGCGTTACCACTGACAAAAAGGCTGCGCAGCTGATTATGTATGGCAAAATTCTGTTTTATGCTGAAGAGCCCGGTGTCTACGATCGCTCAGCGGCACCCCTGACGTATAATCTCTCAATTGTCGCGTCGATGCGCATCAGGGCGCGAAGCCAGGGCGAAGACGACCTGCAACCCTATGAGCAACATACAGTGCGCTATTCAACGACATATTCAGCAGGTGAACCTCTGTTTGAATCGCGTTACACCGCAGAAGAACGTCTGCTAGACGGTCTCGCCGATCGTATGGTGAACGCAACATATGAGCCTGGGGCAAAAGAATGATTCTCGCAACACTTTGTTACGTTCAGACCGGCGGCAAGACGCTGATGATGCACAGAAATAAGCGTGCCGACGATGTGCATCTTGGCAAATACAACGGCCTTGGTGGTAAGTTTGAGCCCGGCGAATCGCCCGAAGAATGTGTCGTACGCGAAGTATTTGAAGAGAGCAACCTCAGAATTAAACCGCGGCTGCGCGGCGTCATGACTTTTCCGCAGTTTGCCAAGGGGCATGACTGGTATTGCTTTTTGTACACTGCCAGCGAATTCGAGGGTGATCTCAAAGATGATTGTCCAGAAGGCGACCTGGTGTGGATAGAGAACGAACGCGTGCTACAACTACCGTTGTGGCCCGGCGACCGCATTTTTTTGGAATGGCTAAACCAACCGAAATTCTTCTCAGCAAAATTCAGCTATGCAGGGGGAGAGCTCGTTTCACATTCCGTACAGTTTTATGGCTGAACAAGAAAAGCTGACGACCTCGCCTTTTGGCCGCTTTCTGAAAATGGGAGCGCTGGCGGGTAAAGTCGGTTTTTCTCTCGTTGGCGAAAAAACTCTGGGTCTTTTTCTCGGCGAAGAATCGCGCGAGCTGCGCATGGCACGCGCGTGGGCGAAAAATGCCGAAAAAATTGCTGAGACCTTAGGTAACCTTAAGGGTGGCGCGATGAAAATCGGCCAGATGCTTTCGGTGCAAGAAGCAATTTTGCCCAAAGAACTTGCGTTTGTTCTGAAATCGCTTCAACAGAATGCGCCAACGGTTTCGACTACCGTCATGATGCAGACGCTTGATGCTGATATTCCCCACTGGCGAAATCTGGTAAAGTCGATAGAAGAAAAGCCGCTCGCAGCCGCTTCTATCGGCCAGGTACACAAAGCGGTGATGCACGACGGCCGCGAGGTTGCAGTAAAAATTCAATACCCGAAGATCGATCAGGCGATCTTCTCTGACCTCAAGAACCTGCGCCGTCTCTTTGAACTGATTCTTGAAAGCATGCTCGCCGCCAACCTCGATCACCTGTTCGCTGAAATTGAGGCACGGCTCATTGAAGAAGTCGATTACCGGCGTGAGATCATAAGGCTGCACGAGTTTCGTGAGTTCTACAAAGACGACGACCGCTTCTGCATACCGAAACCGGTCGAAGAAATGTCGTCACAGCGTGTTCTCACGACCGAACTTCTGCAGGGTATCACGATCGAAGAAGCGCGTAAGCGCAGCATGACTGAAAAGAATACGTGGGGGCAGTTGCTGTTTCGCGCGCTCGCAGCGCAGCTACTCGTTTTTCGCAAACTACAATCTGACCCAAACCCGGCAAACTATGCCTTTCTCGAAAACGGTAAAATCGCGCTCTACGATTTTGGCAGCATCAAAGAACTACCTGATTGGCTGCACGCGGGTTATATGAAGACCATCAGCCTTTGCCGGCAGAACCGCTTCGCAGAAATCACTGCCGTAGCGGCGTCGATGAAAGTGACGATGAAAACGGGCGAAGACGTGCCGTTTAAACATGTGCAACTCTTTCACGACGCACTTTCGCCGGTGTTTCGCGAACGGCCATATCGCTTTAATACCGAGCGTGACCCCATTAAGATCATTATCAATTATAACAAGGCCAACTTCAATGAGTTGAAGAATATAACCTTTCCCGGTGACATTCTGTTTATTGACCGCGCCATCGCGGGTTTGATTGGCAATCTGACCGCACTCGGCGCCGAGGCAAACTGGGCTGACGAACTTTTTTCGGCTATCGGCGACCCGACCTGACCTATTTCTTCAGATTCTTCTTGAGGTACGTGTAATATTTCACTTCGAGCGTATTGATCAGGTAACGGTAAAACTCTTGCTCGAAATCCTTTAGATTTGGCTTGAATATTTGCCGGTATTCTTCTGCAATTTTTGTGCGCGTCTGGTCTGAAGAGAAGTCTTTATAGCTGATATAGATGGCCGGCGGTACCTTGTTCATCGACTTCTTCACGATTTCAGTCGGTATCACGATGCAGACAGCATCTTCACGCAGTGCTTCGTAAACAGCCTGTTCGAGCGCCTTGCCGTCGAGGCCCCCCATTTCTGGAACATTGCGCTTCACCTCGGGCGCAGCGAGCTTCACCTTGTCGCGAAATTCAGCTTCGGTCAAAACCCGTTCTGAATGCTTCTGCGGCATATAGGGGAAAACCATAGCCGAACCATAACTTGCGACCTTTGCCTTGACGATCGCCTGTTGTTCTGCCATGCGCTTCGCCATGTTATCTTCGGGCGATTCTTCTGCAGCAGCCCCCGCCCTTGCCTCTGCCTCACCGGCGCCTTTTTTGGGCTTTGGCTGAAAGTTGATTCTGTAAAAGGCGATCACCGAAACGAGAGTCAGCGGAAATACCAGCCAGAAAAGCTGTGTAGAATAGAACATCGCAGCACCGAAAAGAATAGCCGAAATCAGTGACACAAGTACACCCTGCGGAATATTGTAACGGTTTGCGCTGCGCTCAAGCTGCTTGGTTTCGGCGTGCTTGTTGACGTTGTGCGCGCGCATCTGTGACAGGTTGATACGCTCTTCTGTCGACAGCCCCTGGTCGAGCGCCGGATCTTTGCGTTTAGCCAGTTGTTCGTACATGCTGGTTGCGATTTCGTATCGTTCGGCCGCCGAGGCGTCTGTCTTCATCTGTCGGCTGAGATTTTCAAGTACCGAACTCATGTATTTCTGGTCTACGAAATAGCAGATACCCGACCCGTCTGCCTGCGTTGCCTTATAAGAACCAAACCGTGTCATGAGCTTCTTCTCGAATTCGTTTTCCATCGCCATGGCCTGCGCCTCGTCTTTCACGGTGCGCAAAATTTCACGACGCAGGTCGATCTGAAACAGGTCAAGATTCTGTTTTGTGTGCAACTGCACCATGTTCTCGATCTTCTGCAACAGGTTGTCGACGCTCTGTGCCTGTTTACGGTTCACGAGTTTGTCTTTTTTTTCGATAAGCACGTTTAGCCACGCGACCGTATCGTTCAGTTTTTCTCTGATTGCGTTGTTTTCTTTGTCTTGAATGCGATCAAATGGATAAGCCCCCGCAATCTGCAGCAGCGCATCTACCTTCTCTTTACTCTGTTTTCGGCCTGGTTCTGCGGTCACTACCTGCGTTCTGCGATATTCTTCGAGCTGCGCGACGTATGGTGTGGCCCCGGCTTTTTTGGCTTTGTCATACAGCACGTTGAGAACAAATTTTTCCAGGCCGTCAGCGATAACCCGATAGTGGCGAATCACTTCGGGCACACGTGAGTAGTTGCCGCTCTCATCGAGCATCAGCTGGTCGATAACGATATGATAGCGGTCGCCAATGCGATCGACAAGATCTCCGCTGCGCGAAAAAAATTCCCGCAGGTCGGTAAAAAAATCAGGTATCTCAATGTACGGTATCTGCAGCTTATCGTAACTTTTCTTCAACAGGCGCCGAAAGTCATATTCGAGTGAATAGAAGTCGGGATAAAAACGCGCTGACTTACCATCGAGCTTTATGAGCGCCGCCCCTGGGTCTTCTTCTTCAATTTCGGTCGGCTTCGAACGTTTCGCTTCGAGCAGCGAGCGAATCAAGGGCTCAGACTTTGCCATCGCGGCACGCCGCAGCGGGCCAGCGTCACGTACCGCTGCCTTGTTCTTAGGTGGGTAAAACAGAAACAGCTGAAAGGCTGGCTTTGAGTGGTGTGAGACGAGCATCGGATAAAGATAGGCAACCCGGTTTTTGCCGCCGTTGGCGAGATCGGTAACCTTCTTTACAGCCGCTTCGAGCGCAGTGGCGTTTGCGACTGAAATGTGGTCGAGCGCAAGATAATACGTAGGGTCATTGACGCTGACTTTCTTCTGCTCGATGAACCGCAGCTTCTCGTCGAGCTTGGCGAGAATTTCCATGTCGGCGCTGTTGGGCGCCGTGAGCGATGAACGGTCTTGAATGAGAATCGCAGACGCGTTGAATTCTGATGAGGGTTCTTGCATAAGGGTCTGCGCGGTGGACGATCTTCTATCGCCTACATAGGGGGCAAATTTGAAAACATAGACGGGCACGAGCCCGTGCGACAACTCGCTGATGCGACATTTTTGCATTCGCGGCGCCGCTAATCTGCAAGAATACCCCCGCAAATCGGTGACGATTTGCTCTACGAGCGGGCAAAATGCCCGGTATTCTTGCTGATTTTTGCGATAAATCGCAAACCACGTCACGGCGAATGAAAAATGTCGCCACCTATGACAGCATGCGCGAATTATCGCCCGGGCTGTTACTCAACCGTAGGTACAATTTCTGGCGCAGGCGGTGTCGCCCCAAACGAGACATTGACGGTATTCCGTGTCGGCTCGCTTTTTTGTATTACGCGGCCCGATTTGTCAGCCTGCTGCGCGCGTACCTCCCATACCATTTCGCCTTCTTTTAGCCTCTTGAGGTCGGCGACGGGCAGGTTGGTGGCCTTCGTTGTGCGCGAGTCGATCAGAACGAGACCGCCCTTGCGTTTTTGAAACAGCTTAACCTCATATGAATTTGCACCGGCGACCGGCTGCCATTTGAGATTCAGACCCGCAGCACGTGTGATATCCACCTTTTGGTCATCTTTCGGGTAAACCTCGGCAACCGGCGGTAGCTTCTCTTGAACGGTCACCAGGTGGGCCGCAGTCTCGGCGCGGGCGACGTTATTTTCGAGCGCCAGCACCTTCACAAAGTACGTGCGTGGAGTAAGACCGGAAAATCGAAAGTCGCTGCCCTCAACGTTGATTTTTTTCAACACCTTTTGCATCGCAGCGTCTTCGGCGATTAACACCTGATATACAGAAACTTCGGCGCTGCCACGCCAGCTGATAGCGAGGCCCACAGTTTTCTGTTCAGGTGGCAAGAACACTACCGACGCATTCGCCGGTTCAATGAGCTCAACTTTGATTTTGTCACGCACTTCAAACGGCAATTCAGCTTTTTCTCCCGATGGGGATTTCACAAGTACTGTATATTTTCCCGCGGCGAGCGTTTGCGGCAGCTCAACGCTGCTGCGCTGCGTTTCGCCTGAATGCAGAATCTTTTCATTGCCACGTGCGCGAATCTCGTAACTCGCACGCTCTGCGCCCTCAAAACCGACGATGGCTTTACCCGCTTCAACCTGACCGCGTGAAAATGTCGCGGCGCCGAGACTCAGAAACCCCAAAGTCGATTTTTTTTCGCTACGCTGAACCGTGACGCTACCCGTGACGGGTGGCAGCTGCGAATCGACGCGCCCAGACTCTGCGGCCGGGCGTATGCGATAAAAATAGCGGCCATCTTTTGGTAGGTCGACAACCACCGAAGAGCGCGCTGTATTTTGCGCGAACACCGGGTTGTCAAACTGCGGATTATCGGCAACTTCGAGCAGTGTCGCGCTTACGCCGCGCGGTGGTTTCAACTCGAAACGCACAGACGGTTTCGCATCGTATGACGAATTCTGCGAGTCAGGGCGAAGCACTTGATAGTTGCCCGACTCGACGATACGAAAATGGCGCGTCGCAGAGATAGCACCACCGTCGCCTTTGCAGCGGGTATACCAGTCACCGGCGGCGAGCGCCGCGGTCGCTTTGCCGTTTACGAGCGGCAACTGCCGCGCCGACGCCATGTCTGAGCGCTGTGAAACTTCTGCTGTGCCGGCTTTGCCACTGCAGCCAAGAGTGACTTTGCCGGTTTTACCCGCGGCGAGAATCACCGCGTCTTCAAGAATACCCGTGAGCTGCAGCGTGATGCGCGCTTTTTTGCCTTCTGCGAGCACTTCATTTTTTGCAACAGTCTGCGACTGCCCGTCTTTCGCGACGACCTGCACCTGGCCTTCTTTGACTTCGACCGCGGTCTGGTTGCCCTGTGTGCGAATGCTCGCGTCAGCCTGTGTGACGTTTATGGCCTGCCCATCAGTGGTCGTGACGATCGTCTGGGCATTCTGCGAACCGGCAGTTTTGATGCCACCACCCGAAAGCCGCAGCTTCAACCCGTCTTGCTCGAGATCGAGCTCGACAAGCGTGTTCGCTTCGAGCTTCAGCTTGAGCCCTGAATTCAGAACGAGTTCTGCATCTGAATAGTTGCCGGTCATGACGGCGTCGAGCGAATAGAGCGGTGATCCGTTTTCTACGTCTTCCCATACCATGCGGTCTGAGAATTTACGCATCGCCACTTCGCGCTTGAAGAATACTTTACCGATCGATTCGCCTTTGCCTGCGGTGCGGCGGCTGTTGTGCAGGTAGAGCAGCCCCGACAAGATCGCGATGCCAATGAGCATCACGACGGTGAATGCCCCGTCAGCCTTCGAGAATTTCATATTTGACTTCTTCGTCGTCACCCGACTTTTTGGGCTTGCCCGACATGTCGATACCGAGCAGCTTGCGCAGCTCTTTCAGGTCTTTTGGTCCGGTCTTGTCGCCTTTTTTGCGGAGCACGGCGTAGATCTGTTGCGGCTGCGATTTGCCTTTCACTTTGATTTTCTGCATCGGTTCGCAGTCAAATTCGTTCTTCACGATATTGTAAGTATCCTGCGAGATCAGAATATCGGTGCCGAAAGGCTTATTGAGCGTTTCAACGCGCGACGCGAGATTCACCGCATCGCCAATCACGGTATAATCGAGGCGGTCTTCTGAACCGATCTGGCCGGCGAGAACGGCCCCGGTATTGAGACCGCAGCCGATTTTGATAACGGGCTTCTTGGCCGATCCGCGCCCTTTGTTGAACTCGAGCAGCGCCCGGCGCATTTCGATTGTGGCGTTGACCGCATTCAGGGCGTCATTGCCTTTTGATTCGGGAACTCCCCACACTGCCATGATCGCGTCGCCAATGAATTTATCAACGATGCCGTTATGGTCGCCAATGATTTTCACCATGATGGTCATGTAGGCATTTAAGAATTCGACAACCTCTTCAGGTTGCAGCTGTTCTGATATTGCCGTAAACGAGCGAATATCAGAGAAGAATATCGTGGCAGTGCGACGTTCACCGCCGAGCTTCAATTCGCCTTTCATCGCCTTCTCGGCAATTTCGGGGTTCACAAACTTGCCTAACGCGCCTTTGAGTTTTTCGCGTTCTTCGAGACCGACCGCCATTTCATTGAATGAATGCGTGAGCGCGCCAACTTCGTCGCCGCTGCGCGGAGTCAGGCGCGTATGGTAGTCGCCGGTCTTGATTTTTTCAGCCGCATCACGCAGCTCGCGAATCGGTTCTGAAATGGTCTTGGCGAAGAAATAGACGAGAAGCAACGCCGACAGAATAATAATGCCAGCTATCAGCGCCGCGGTCTTCTGCAGTCGATTGACCGATTCGAGCGCCTTGTCTTTTTCCAGTTCGACGACGATTGCGGCTGAGCCGACGTCGAGCTTCGAATACGCGCCGAAATATTCGTGTTTTGTCGCGGTATTCTTATAGATGCTGAAACCCGCCTTCGTTTCTTGGGCCTGCAAGAACAGCACGGCGGGGTGGTCTTTAAACGAGCGGCCGGCGAGCGTCTCTTTCTTGTCTGTATGAACGATCACAGCACGATCGCTATCCACAAAAAAAGAAGTGTAAACCCTCGAGGTAAAAGCCGAATCGAGT